>JAYWIG010000082.1:0-4197 GCA_043789035.1 Betaproteobacteria bacterium | reverse complement strand
TAAAGACGTTACTAAGGCATCGCCTAGCGGGCGCAATGTTAGTCTGGTTTTTCAGAGCTACGCTTTATTTCCACATATGAGCGTACTCGATAATGTGGCTTACGGCTTGCTAAGTTCCGGGATGGGTAAAACAGAAGCCCACGCGAAGGCAGAGAAGGTACTGGAATCGGTCGGCTTACAAGGGTTGTCGCACCGCTGGCCCAGCGAACTATCGGGCGGGCAACAACAGCGCGTCGCAGTTGCGCGGGCGGTGGTGATCGAACCGGCAGTGTTGCTGTTCGACGAGCCGTTATCCAACCTCGATGCTCGCCTGCGTCGTCAAATGCGCGATGAGATTCGCAGCATTCAGCAAAGGCTAAATCTTACGGTAGCTTACGTAACACACGACCAGAGCGAAGCTCTGGCGGTATCCGACAATATTATTGTGATGCGCGATGGTTATATTGCCCAGATGGGTACTCCGCATGAGTTGTATGAGCGCCCCTCCAACGAATTCGTTGCGAGTTTTATGGGTGAAGCTTCATTGTTTCCTGCAGAAGTCCCCAGCGTTGGAAAAGTGAGATTGGGGACCTACGAATTTTTCTCTTCAAGGGCGACCAAAGTCGGTTCGGCAGGAAAAGTAAAGCTAGCGATTCGACCGGAAGCTTGGCAAATAGCAAAGCTTGGGTCGGAATCAGCCGCAGGTACTTCGATTGCTTTACCAGCCAAGGTATTGCGCTCAGTTTATCTAGGCTCGCTCTATGAATATGCTGTAAGCAGTGAATTAGGCGATTTGTTTTTAATGAACCATGATGTAATGACAACTTTCACTCCCGGCGAGGTCATTGAACTGCGCCTTGCGGAATACGGGGTATCGGTAATTTATGAATAGGGTTTTTTATGTCAGATAAGCATGTAATTTCCACCACCATTGCGCCTGCCGCGATTGGCCCTTACTCTCAGGCCATTCAAGTGGGCAATACCACTTATTGCTCTGGTCAAATTGGCCTCGACCCGGCAACCGGTATCCTCGTGGCTGGTGGTTTCGAAGCCCAAGTGAAGCAAGCTTTTGGTAACTTAAAAGGCGTGCTTGAAGCGGCTGGTGGAAACATGAACCAGTGTGTCAAACTCACTTTGTTTCTCACTGATTTGTCGAAGTTTGCCACAGTCAATGAGTTAATGGCGCAGTACTTTGCTCAGCCTTACCCAGCACGCTCCACTATTGGTGTGGCGAGTTTGCCAAAAGGTGCTGAGTTCGAAGTCGAAGCCATTATGGTGAAGTAAATCGCCACCAAATCGAAGCCACCGAAGACTAAGTCCGCCGGTATACCTAACAGTAAACAGGCTCCTAAGCCTAAAACTTTAGAACAAAAGCTGGGCTTGCGCACAGAACAAGATTTACTCTTACATGTGCCGATTCGTTATGAAGACCTTACCCGCATAACACCGATTGGGCAGGTGATTGCAGGTGTGCCAATGCAAGTGCTTGGTACGGTCGTGCGTAATGAAATTAGCGCTCGGCCTCGCCGCATATTGAATGTTGAGATTGAAGACGAAACCGGTAGCATGAGTCTGCGGTTCTTTCATTTCTACGGCTCACAAGTTAGTCAGCTTTCAATTGGCACAAAAGTGCGGGTTTACGGCGAAGCGCGTGGCGGCTTGTTTGGGAAAGAAATCGTTCACCCAACCTATAAGCTGGTGCATGACGTTAGCGGTGAGCCTGAATTGCCGCAAACACTCACGCCTGTTTACAGCACGGTGGCCGGGGTTACTCAACCCACTGTGCGTCGAGCCATTGCTAATGCAATTGAAGTCTATCTCGGCAATATTGCAGGGCAATCGAAACGCTGGGCCGAAACAGTGCCCGCCAGTGTGTTGCCAAAGGTAGGTCACAAATCATTGCCGCTACTTGCCGACTCAATTCGTCATTTACACAACCCCGCGCCGAATGCTGATCTCGATGCCTATGCGCAGCAAACTTCCCTTGAGTGGCAACGTATTAAGTTTGATGAACTTTTAGCGCAGCAACTTTCTTTGCATAGAGCTCGTGAAGCTCGGCTGCTGCTTAGAGCTAGCCCATTGGTCGATGCCAAAATCAGAGGCGCTTCATTAGTTGAAAAGTTTCTTGCTTCATTACCTTTTTCGCTAACCAATGCGCAGTCCAAAGTGTGGGGCGAAATAAAGTTAGATTTAGCACGCAATGTCCCTATGCATCGCCTATTGCAGGGTGATGTAGGTTCAGGGAAAACCGTCGTGGCAGCATTGGCTGCACTGCAAGCCATTCAGGCCGGCCACCAATCGGCCTTGATGGCGCCTACTGAGATTTTGGCTGAGCAACACTTTCGAAAATTATCGATTTGGTTGGGTGCAATAGATGTTCGAGTGGCTTGGCTTTCAGGTTCTTTGAAAGAGAGAGAAAAGAAAGACGTACGTGCAAAAGTTGCCGCTGGCGAAGTCGATTTGTTAATTGGCACCCACGCATTGATTGAGGACAGTGTTTTATTCCCTCGGCTTGGCGTTGCAATTGTGGACGAGCAACATAAGTTTGGCGTGGCGCAGCGGCTCGCTTTGCGAGAAAAACATCAAGCACTTCTTCCTCACCAGCTGATGATGAGCGCCACGCCGATTCCGCGCACTTTAGCCATGAGTTATTACGCTGATTTAGATGTGTCTGTTATTGACGAATTGCCGCCGGGCAGAACGCCTATCGTGACTAAACTCGTCTCAGAAGGTAGAAGAGAAGAGGTGATTGATAGAGTGCATGCAGCTGTCGAATTGGGTAAGCAAATTTATTGGGTTTGTCCGTTGATCGAAGAAAGCGAAACCCTCGATTTACAAACCGCGCTCGATACGCATGCGGCATTGAGCCAAGCCTTGGCACCCACACAAGTAGGGTTGGTGCATGGTCGTCTGCCTACGGCAGAAAAGGCCGCCACCATGGCATCGTTCGCGAGTGGCGACTTGAAAGTCTTAGTCGCAACCACGGTAATCGAGGTGGGCGTCGACGTACCTAACGCCTCGCTTATGGTAATCGAACATGCCGAGCGTTTTGGCTTGGCGCAGTTGCACCAATTGCGTGGGCGAGTAGGGCGGGGTAAAACCGAAAGCGTTTGCGTGCTTTTGTATCGGCCGCCTTTATCGGCTGCGGCAAAGGCTCGATTAAAAGTGATGTACGAAAGCACCGACGGTTTTGAGATTGCAAGGCAAGACTTAGAAATTCGTGGGCCGGGTGAATTCTTGGGCGCAAGGCAGTCTGGCGTTGC
The DNA here is from genome assembly GCA_043789035.1 of Betaproteobacteria bacterium. GTDB lineage: Bacteria > Pseudomonadota > Gammaproteobacteria > Burkholderiales > Burkholderiaceae_E > JAYWIG01. The sequence goes on along the minus strand of JAYWIG010000082.1, from coordinate 955 downwards.
CATGCTTCGGTTTGCCGACATCACGGAAGATAGTCAGCTCTTGGCTTGGGCAAGAGAGGCTGCGCAAACCATGCTGACACACCACACGAACGAAGTAGATGCCCATTTGGAGCGCTGGTTGGGCGGTACGGAACATTTTCTGAAAGCTTAAGGGGGTAAGTGAGATGGTAATTCCAAAAGCGCTAGTGCAGATTGTGTTTTTGATTGGGCTGGTACTTTTAGGAGTAGGGGTTTATCAGCGCCAACTTATGCCCGATTACCAGACGGTACTGCCTAGTTCGCTGAAAGAGCCCTTACAAACGAATACTTCAAAATCGCCATTTAAAGTTACCGTCAAAGGAGTTGAGTACACCATTAAACCAGTCGCTGACTATGAAATAACAGGGGTTATCGTTTCTCGCCACGATACATCTGCTTTTTGGGATTACATTCACACCGAAACCAACGACCATATCAACATTGCAGATCTTTGCATCGTGTGGGGGCAGAATCTAACGAGTAACAACTATAAGCAGCTCAGTTACTCCAACGGACAGTTTACATGCAACGTTTCTACAAAAAGCGAAGTTGTTTGGTCGACTTTTGATCAAAATGCTCTTTCAAATAATCACCTACTTACAGACGAAGTAAGCATTGCCAAGCGAGTTCGAAAATTCAAAGTAGGTGATCAAGTGCGGGTAAAAGGTTATTTGGCGATTTACACCCACAACTCAGGGATGAATTTTGAGCGCGGCTCTAGCCTAGTGCGTACCGACACCGGCAATGGCGCCTGTGAAACGATATTTGTATCTCAGGCAGAGTTGTTACAACCCATCAGCCCGTTGCCAGCCTGGCTACGCACTGCAGGATGGGTTTTGCTGGCGCTATCTACCTTGGCCTGGTTTTTGTTTACAGGCTACGGTGGGGATTAAACCGCTCAATAACAATCAAGTATTTGTTTTTCGAATAAATTTAA
>JAYWIG010000081.1:0-4202 GCA_043789035.1 Betaproteobacteria bacterium | reverse complement strand
GCGGCTTTCTGCCAAAAGTCGCGCATATCCAGCATCGCCAATAGACGGTTCAAAACTTTTACCACCCAAGTGATCGCCCAACACAAAATGCGAAAGCGACTCGAACATAGTCACTTCGATCGATTGGCCTTCGCCTGAGCGCTGGGCATGCAATACGCCGGAAAGCAGCGCTATCGCAGCCTGCAAGCCAACGCTTCTATCGGCCAATGTTACTGGCACATAACGAGGTTCACCTCCGCTATGCTCTGCGAATAGCGACGGCACACCTGCTGCACCTTGAATTAAATCGTCGTAGGCTGGTTTACCCGCATAGGGGCCATCTTCGCCATAGCCAAAAGCGCCCACATACACAATCTTAGGGTTTACTTTTTTTACGGCTTCATAACTTAAGCCTAGCCGCGCCATCGCTTGTGGTCGCACGTTATAAATCAGTGCATCGCAGGTGGCAGCTAACTTCAAACAAGCCTCCAAACCTTCTGGCTTTTTTAAATCCAGTACCACGGAGCGCTTGTTGCGATTCAAATGCAAAGTCATGTGGCCCATACCTAGGTTTCGCATGGGGCCAACTGCTCGGAGGTTATCGCCAGACAGGGGTTCGACTTTAATTACGTCAGCGCCTAGGTCGCCCAACATTTGGGTCGCATATGGCCCCATCACGACTGCGGTGAGATCGAGTATTCGAATGCCTTTTAATGGGCCGGTATTTTCTGCGAGTGTTTTCATAATTAGTAAGACTTTGGAAGGCCAAGTACCTTCTCTGCAATAAAACATAGAATGAGCTGCGGGCTCACGGGGGCTAAGCGCGGTATCCATGCTTCACGCATGTATCGTTCCACATGATATTCCTTTGCGAAGCCCATGCCGCCGTGAGTCAGAATGGCGTTTTCGCAGGCCCGATAACAAGCCTCTCCGGCCAAATACTTAGCCGAATTCGCCTGTGCTGCGCAAGGCTCGCCCGCATCGTAGAGCGATGCGGCTTTGTACGTCATTAGTTCGGCAGCTTCAAGCTCCATCCAATTTATAGCGAGCGGGTGCTGAATGCTTTGGTTCATGCCAATCGGGCGATCAAACACTTCTCTATCTTTGGCATATTGGCTAGCACGCGCTAATGCGGCTCGGCCCAAACCAATGGCCTCCGAAGCAATCAATATTCGTTCTGGGTTTAAGCCATGCAATATGTAATGAAAGCCTTTGCCTTCTTCTCCAATTCGATCTTCTGCTGGTATCACTAACCCATCTATAAACACCTGATTACTATCAACAGCCGCGCGGCCCATTTTGTCGATCTCGCGCACCTCGATTTTGCTTCGATCAAGATCAATATAAAAAAGACTCAAACCATCGGTACCCGTGCATTCTTCAATCGGTGTAGTGCGCGCCAGCAGCAACATTTTGTTAGCCACTTGCACAGTGGATATCCACACCTTCTGGCCATCGACACGGTAGGTGTTGCCCTCTCGGACGGCCCGCGTTTTTAACCGCAATGTGTTCAGGCCAGTGTTGGGTTCAGTCACGGCAAAGCAAGCTTTGTCTTTGCCTGCAATCAACGGCGGCAACCAACGCTTTTTCTGCTCATCGCTACCGAATACAACAACCGGATGCAAACCGAAGATATTCATGTGCACAGCCGAAGCCCCAGAAAGCCCTGCCCCTGTGGCTGCGATGGTGTGCATCATGAGCGCGGCGTCAGTAATGCCTAAACCTGCGCCGCCATACTCTTGCGGCATCGCAATGCCTAACCAACCGGAACTTGCCAATGCCTGATGAAAATCATGCGGGAAGCCGCCTTCGGAGTCTTTACGGCGCCAGTAATCGGCGTCGAAGGGTTGGCACAAACGTTCTATCGCATCACGCATGGCATGCTGCTGCTCGTTGAGAGAAAAATCCATGGTCTATCGAATAACGCGGTCAGGAGACTCTAAGTACGGCGGGGCATAAAAGACCAGTAGCTTCACCGGCGTTTCGCTTGTTACCGTAAACACATGCGGAATATCCGCAGGAAAAAAACACATATCACCTGGTAGCAGATCGAAAGTTTGCTCACCCACCTGAGCGCATGCAGTACCTTCCAACAAATAACATGACTGTTCTATACCGGGGTGCGCATGAGGCAGCGCTCCGCCGCCCTTCGATAACGTACCGAGCACTACTTCCATTTGTTTTGCGCCCACATTATCCGGGCCGATAAGACGCTGGTTCGATGTGTGATGGTGATGAGCGGGACTGTAACCGGGTACATCAGCTTGCTTTACGTGATAATTGTAGGTCGTCATGTCTTTATCAACGATTTAGTTTTGTTCAGGCTTAATGCCCGCTTGTTTTATCAATGTAGTCCACTGCGTGAGCTGGTCGGCTACGTACTTAGCAAATTCGTCGGTGGCTTTGGTTGGCCACACTTCGAAACCAATTTGCGCAAGCTTGTCCCGTAAGTCTTTATCGGCCAACGCAATTTGCAGCTCGGCATTTAAGCGCTCAATAATTTCTTTCGGCGTGCCAGCCGGTGCGAACACACCATTCCATGACGTTAAATCGAAGCAAGGAATTGTTTTACCAATTGGAGGTACGTTGGGCAACATTTTTGAAGGCTCGGCCGGAGTAACCCCAAGGGTGCGAATACGGTCTGATTTCATGGTGGTCATACCTGAGCCAAAATCAACCACGTACACCTGAACTTGGCCTCCGATTAAATCAGTCATCGCTTGTGGGCTAGATTTATAGGGCACCGCCAAGATGTCGATGCCAGCGATGCGCTTGATTGTTTCCATTGCGACTAGAGATGTACTGTTAGGTGTCGCATAAGTCAGCTTTCCAGGGTTAGCCTTAGCGTAATCGATTAACTCTTTAATCGTTTTAGCAGGCACTGCAGGGTTGATCGCCAACGCGAATGGCAACTCCCCTACCCTTGTGATCGCAGCAAAGTCTTTAATTGGGTCGTACTTTAAATTTTGAAACAGACTGGGGTTAGCCGAATGCGAAGTATTGGTCGTCATCAGCAAGGTGTAACCGTCGGGTTTGGCTTTGGCCACCTGCATCGCACCGAGCTGCGCACTGGCACCCGGTTTGTTGTCGACGAGCACGGTTTGTTTGAGCTGGTCGGTCAACTTTTGCGCAACGGCTCTAGCCACAGCATCGGTACCGCTGCCTGCCGCAAACGGCACTACTAAAGTAATGGGCTTGGTAGGGTAGCCTTGAGCAAAAGCAAGCCCAGAGGTAACAACGAAACCCAAGAAAGCTGTGGAAAGCTGCTTAAACAATGTCATTTCTGGCCTTTTATGTACTTAAATAGTGATGGCGTTGCAAAGTGTACCCTCTGTTTAAACGGCCATTTTCGTTTGCCTCTTAAAAAAGCCAAGCGATGAAATAACTGCCCCAAATCAAAGATTCCCTGTAAGTCGCCTTGAAATTGAAACATTTAGCCCGTACAATTAGCACTCGACCTTAATGAGTGCTAACAGTTTTGCTTCGAGTTTTAACTGCGGGCGCGTCTGAATCGAGGTCAAAAGTAAGAAAACCCCTTTCTAAACATAGACTTAACTACAAGGAATAGTCAATGAAACTTCGTCCTTTGCATGATCGCGTGATCATCAAGCGCCTGGATAACGAGCGTAAAACAGCCTCTGGCATCGTCATCCCCGAATCAGCAGCTGAAAAGCCTGACCAAGGTGAAGTACTTGCCGTAGGTAACGGTAAGGTTGGCGACGACGGTAAAGTGCGCGCACTTGACGTTAAAGTCGGCGACAAAGTTTTGTTCGGCAAGTACAGCGGCCAAACCGTCAAAGTTGACGGCGACGAACTGCTCGTAATGCGCGAAGAAGACATCATGGCCGTTGTTGGCAAATAAGCTCATTTAGCTATTTAAGGAATATAAAACATGGCAGCAAAACAAGTATTTTTCGGCGACGACGCTCGCTTGAAAATGGTAAATGGCGTGAACATTCTCGCCAACGCAGTTAAAGTAACTCTGGGCCCTAAAGGCCGTAACGTTGTGCTTGAGCGCAGCTTCGGTGCCCCAACCGTGACTAAAGACGGTGTGTCTGTCGCCAAAGAAATCGAACTCAAAGACAAATTTGAGAACATGGGCGCACAGATGGTTAAGGAAGTTGCTTCCAAGACATCTGACAATGCTGGTGACGGTACTACTACCGCTACTGTATTGGCTCAAGCGATTGTTCGCGAAGGAATGAAGTTCGTCGCCGCTGGCA
>JAYWIG010000080.1:0-15731 GCA_043789035.1 Betaproteobacteria bacterium | reverse complement strand
CAGGCTCAGCGATACTTCACCACGTACTCGCCATCCGTTAGGTTTGCCTTGAGGCGTCCAATTCGGGTTGGTCTGTACTGTACCCATTCGCGCGCGCACACCCTCGACTTTTTTAGCATCGCTGATAGCAGCCGCGAGAGCTTGCAACACAGATTGATTCATCGCGCTTAGATCATTGCCATCTCGCTCAACCGCAAAGATTACCTGCATTTCATCATTTGCAACCAATGACTTTGCCTGCGCGTCTACTGTGAGTGTCGGTGTGCTGTCTTTCGTCGCAGTTTGGGCGTTGGCGGCCGCAACCCCCAAAAGCAAAAAAATCAGACCAAAGCCGCCTGCGGTCACCTTATTCCACCTTGCCAATTCGTTTCACAACACCAGACATTAATTTGCTTTCCGATTCGACGTATTTTTCGAACTCTGGTTTGTCGAGGTAAAGGATGGGGCTTCCTGCGGTGTTGATAGTTTGAACAACGCGTGCATCTGTCGCTGCTTGTTTTGCGACCTCACGCAACTTGTTTACGATGGCATCGGGCGTTGCGGCTGGTACAAATAGCCCCGCCCATTGCGCGAACTGTATAGGGTGGCCTAGCTCTTTAAGGCTTGGTACATCGGGCAATGCGCTAAGGCGGTCTTCACCCCAGTGCGCCAAAGCACGTACTTTTCCGGCTTTGATTTGGGCCACCACCGATGATGGACCTGTAGCCAATGCATCGACTTGGTTCGATAACATTCCCAGCAAAGCAGGCCCCGCGCCGGTGTATGGGACATGCACCATGAAGGTGTTCGTCGAGCTTTTTAGCATTTCCATCGGTACATGCATGGTGCCGTAGTTGCCGGATGAACCAAAGGTGTATTTGCCTGGAGCTTTTTTCACATCGGCCATAAACTCCGCGAAAGTTTTCCATGGGCTATCTGCACGCACAACAAGTACAGTTGGGTCTGCGGTGATGCGCGCAATCGCTTTGAACTGGTTGAGCTGATAAAGCGGCGAGCGGTTTAGCACTTTGTCTGCCTCAGGCAAGATGGTGATGCTTGATAGCGCCATTAACAGTGTGTAGCCGTCGGCCTTTGCTTTAGCTACTTGGCCCATGCCGACACCGCCGCCGGCACCGGCCTTGTTTTCAACGATGATGGGTTGCTTCAAGATGCGAGTCATGGCTTCTGCAATTGGCCTGCCAACAGTGTCAGCCACACCGCCAGGTGGGAAGGGCACAATCATGCTGATCGGTTTGTTTGGATAATCTTCTTGAGCGCTTGCCGTCGAGCTAAGAACGGCGAGCCCGCAAACACCGATCGCTAAGGTTCTGCGAATTGAGTTAAAAACTTTCATTTATTTATTCCGGAATAATCAACCGACTGCCGCTAACTTTTATTAGTGCGTTATCAGCGGGTTTACTTGAGATTGCTGGGATGTTTGTTGAACTAAGCGCTTCGACTTTACCGTCTTTGATCTCTCTGGGTAATGTGCGAATAAGTTGGGAAGGTGGTAAGGCTTTCTTTTGCGAGAGATGCTCCCACATCAAATTCATGGCTTGCGAAAAGTAAGCGTAAGTTGGTACAAACTTAGAGTCGAAACCAGCGATGCCGTTGAGTGCATCTAAGTGTTGGGCATTGGTCACTTCATATAAACGGATAGTACCGGCTGTTTTTGGAAAGGCAATTGTGGCGTTCGCATAATAGGCTCGACCAGCGTGATTAATCGGTAGTAGACCATCGGATCGAGGGCTAACAATAATCGTTGGTTTGCCCTGTAAATTTGCAGTCATGTTAGTTTCGCGAATGCCTTGAGCAATTCTTGCTGCTTGGTTTGCACGAACACTGCCCGCAGGGAATGCGGCACCGCGCGTGCCGCCTAGACCAACCTCAGCACCGGTTGCGACTTCTCTCAAGCAGATCGCTCCGTCGATATTGAGATCTTGTTTTTTGGTGCTCTCGCTGATGGCGAATCTATCGTCTCTAGCACCACCGACCGAGCTTTCGCTGACTAGGTTGATGCCTGCGGTTGGAGCAAGGCCGTTGCTGTTTGCAAATAACCAAGCTGCATTGGGTAGTATGGTCGGTAAACCTGCGTTCGCTCCAGCAGTCGCTGGTTCAGTAGCCGCAAAACTAAAGCTGCAAAGATTGTCGGTGACATTGAATCGACCATAAGCCATTGCATAAGTTACCGCAATCGCCTGTGGCACACCTAATGCATATTGGCTTGGTTGCACTAATAGACCCTCTGGCTGCAACCCCGCAGCTTTTAGCGCCGTAATAGACTCGGTTGCTTGCTCTGCCAATGTGGCTCCCTTCAATAGCCCTTTTGCCGCGAGGCTTTCACAACGAGCGTTCCTCAGTGGTGCCGCGACAATGTTTAATGGAGCGCTAGATAGAGAAGCGTCTGATGCTGCGCACGGGGCAAATAAATTGATAAGGGTTGTATAGTCGAGTAATGAGGCACTATGATTTTTCGTCTCAGATGCACCTTGCTGAATTGAAATTTGACCGTTATAAGCCAGCGACGCGTTCGGCTCTGTTGCTACTATTCCATCGATGAGATTAGAGTTATCTTGTTCTGCAGCCATTAACGCGGCATAAGCACCATTGCTGAGGCTCGACGCAATCACAATGGTGTTTTTTCGGTTGTATTCACCTTTGCGGTTGTCGTCAAGTCTATTGATTCGGTCGAACGCAAACTCAATCGCGGCTAAGGTAAATTCGCCCCAAAGGCGCTCGACGTTTTGTTGCGAGTGTGCTTGCTTGAAAGATACGCGGTTAGGTGATTTCTCTAGGAAGATGCGGCGCTCATTGGCATCCATCTCTGCCGTAAATGTGCTTCGAGCTCCAGCAGACGCCGCCGTACTTCGCATACCATCGACTAAAAACACCCGATCGGTCGCCAGATCATGGATACCAGTTCCGGTTGCTTTGTCGGTATAGGCTACTGCGCAGCCACGCTTTAAGCCCCAGTCACCGGATGTACCTATCGCGCCGTAAATGCCTCTTGAGCCTGACGATGTCGCGGTCACAATGCATGGTGATGCAGGATTGAACGAATTTGGAATTTGCACCATAACGGTAGCATTAACTTTTCCTGCTTTGTCCTTTACTAGTGCCAGATATTCATCTCCGGCAATTTTCCCTTCGCCAAGAGTGTCGTTGCCTGTTAAGTCAACATTGGGGCCATAGAATCGGCTATAACCACCGCCAAGGCTGGCGTCAATCAATGCACGATAGTTACCATGAATAGCCCTCTGCCGAATTTCTTTGGAAGTTGGATTCGCGGCATCTTTTGGTGCCGGAGGCTGCACAGCACCTATACCCGTTTTTCCTAAACCTGCGGTTAAAAGATCGTCGCTTACTCCATCATACTTACGGGATATGATGTCGCTTTTGTTGGGCAAAACAACCCTAGCCTTAAAAAAATCCATGCCAGGCAGATCCTGCAAACTAACCGGCAATTGTGAACAACCCGCAGTTAGCAGGCCAATCATCATTACGCTGTATTGGGGCAGATACTGGGACAGGTATTGGGTTCTTGTATTTTTCACCATCGTAATTTTCCTCTTGTTTTTATTTGGTGAAACCAAACGCTTACTTGAGTGGCAAGTAAGCAGTGGCTTCTACTTCGATCAAAATATCTTTGCTTGGCAGCATGCCTGAAACTTCAACGACGGTAGAAATCGGGGCGTCAGTGAAGAAGAGTTTTCGAACTCTGGAATACGCAGGAAAGTCACGTAAATCGGTGAAATACTGTACTAGCTTAAATACATCGCTCATCTGCCCGCCGGCATCTTCGATAGTTGTTTTGATGCTGTTCAAAACATACCAGCTTTGCGCTCTAATTGGCCCTTCGTGAATATCGACTGAGAACTCTCCAGTTTGCCCCAAAAGTTTGCTGGCTTCTTGCGGAATGTCAGCGTAGCTTTTTACGATTAGGCCAAGCGAAGGATTGACAGCGATAACGCCAGATAAAAAAATGAAATCTCCGCGTCGCTTCCATGCCGCGTATTTTGCAAGTGGCTGGGCTGTCATAGATGTTTGCTCACTGTTTGTAAATCATCGAATTTTTTGCATTGCATTCTGTACTTTAACGACGAATTTTTCTCTCTCGGTGAGAGTAGTGTTGTTCATATTATGTAGCTGAAGCCATTGCATTTTGCATCCCAGAGAATAAAGCGGTCTAAAACCACGCATAAACATGTTTCGGCCCGGGTCTCGAATAAGTCTAAGCCACCACCATGGCGAACCCGAGGTAGTAATGCCTACAAATAGGCGAATATTCTTCAGTTTGCCTTGGGCACGTTCGCCTTTTCGCTTTGGCACTCCAAAGCTCACACCGGGCAGCCAAACTCGATCTAGCCAACCCTTCAACATTGCTGGCGGGCCATAGTACCAAGTGGGATAGTAAACAATAAAGCCTTCCGCCCACTGAAGCGCATCAACATAGGGCTTTACGAGCCCCAAGTTATAGGCGGTATTTGGTAGATAGTTTGTTTTTTCTTCTAGACTAAAAACTGGGTTAAAGCCCTCAGCATACAGATCGACGAACTTTACTGTGTGGCCATTAGCTTCTAAAGCTTTGCGTGCGACACCTGCCAAAGTAGCTCCGTAGCTATTCGGATCTGGATGACAATAAATAAGAAGAATATTCATTAACTGTGCGCGCGCATTTAAAACTAATCCGTCCAGCCTCGTGTCTTGCCTGGATTCATTAAACCAAGTGGGTCAGCTAGCTTCTTAAAGTCAATCTGATTAGTGTCAATTTGCTTCATGCCACCATCCTCGATCCAATAGGTATGCGGATTGAAAATATAGCACCCTCTAGCTTCAAATCTAGCAATTAAATTATTGATTTGTGCCTCATCGAAGTAGCGAACCAAAGGTAGAGCAAACACTGTTAATACGTCCTCCATTTTCGCAAACTCGTGGTGCATTAAAACTTCATCGCCGAACTCTTTCATCAGCTCTTCGACTAACTCAGGCGAAAAAGGTGATGGAAAAGCTACTTGAAGATAAGTGACGCCGTCATCGCTCTTTAACGCTTGCAAAGTCGTATGGTTGTAAGCGCATTCAGTAGCGTTCGGTAAGCCTCGCGCGAAAAGATTGTCTTCAGTATCTACCAACGCGGTTTGTCCACCGAATTTTTGGCTGAGTTTTGCATAAGCTTCAAAACTATCTTTGGATACTTGCGCGAACATCGCATCGTCATCACCCAAAATACTGCGTAAGCTTTGATAGTAGGGAGTGATACGACGCTCAACTGCCGACAACTGAAATACATCGATTTTTCGATTCTCATTCACCGACATATTGCCCACTGCTAATCCAAATTTCAAAACATCGGCATAGCTCGGAAATGTGCTGATCACATGCAACCAGTCAATCGCCGGTGTGAGTGCCACGTCGAGTTCAGTGATGATGCCATTCGTTCCGTAGGCATGATGCACTTTTTGAATGTCTTCACCGACTAAATCGATGACTTTCGGTGAAGCCTCCAGAGTAACCACCCGAATGCGGGTGACATTTCCAGGGTCTTTCAAAATGCCATGCCGAATTGAACCGATACCCGAATGACCACCCGCGATGAAACCGCCAATAGTGGCTATCCTTTCCGTCGATGGATACATGAGTATTTGTTGGCCTTGGCGACGAGCAGCTTGATGAAGATCGTAAATAAGCACGCCTGTTTCAACTGTCGCCCAGCCATTATGAATCGCTTTGATCTTGTTTAGTCCGGTGGCGTCTAGGATCACGCCGCCACGCAACGGTACACATTGCCCGTAGTTGCCTGTGCCCCCTCCGCGCACTGTTAAAGGAACTTTTTGCTGAGCACAAACAGCGGCCAACATAATGACCTCGTTTTGCGAGGTTGGCCTAACGATGAGTTGACCCCGCTTCTCTTTCAGCTGCTCATTTAAAATCGGGCTATACCAAAAATAGTCTCTCGATAGCCGATCAATTTCGCTTTCAGAAACGTCTATGGAGAGTCCAAGAGCGTCGAGGCTTTTTTTTGTCGCTGAGATAGTTGTCGTTGAGGCGGTCTGCATACTGTTTCTTAAGTGTTGATAAGTTGACCATTGCGGACAATTTTTCGTTCTCCAGATCCGGCTGGCCACGAGGCACTTGATTGATTTGGAAATATGGTCATGTCCGAAGGTTGCCCGATAGCGACACTATTGGCGGCAGTGGCTTGTGCCCAATCGTCAAAACAGTTCACTAGTTGTAAAGCAGGCGCCGCAATTTGCATCAAATCAATCGGGTCATAACTGCCCCAAGGGTAGAAAGGATCTTGCACATTGTCCACGCTTAGTTTGACAGTAACCCCTGCACGTTTCAGTTCATGGACTGGCGCAATTCCCCTGATAGTGGGGGTTAGCGGCATTGCGGGGTTTGCCTGGTCTTGCAAGTAAAGGTTAGTCGATGGCAATGCGATTACCTCGATTTGTGTCTTTGCAATTCCGTCAATTAAAGCGTTTCGCTCAGCAGCAGATTTAACCGATAAAGCACAAACGTGGCTCACACTTACTGGTAACTTTGTACTGTACTTTCTGAGATTTTCGAGCAAATAAGTTAGACCAACAGCGTTTGGGTTAATCTCCTCGTCTAAATGAATATCCATCGCCAAATCGAATTGTTGAGCGCGCTGTACTAAGCTCGCAATTCTCGCAGGAGTGCAATTGGTTGAATGTACGAATGCCCCCATCATGCCTTGGCGATTCTTAATGCCTTGTGCGATGGAATGACTGACATCTTCATTATCGAAGAGCTCACTCTTGAGTAAAGCGACTCTTTGTAGTTCAATTCGGCCACGCCATTGCTCAGCTAATTCAGCAAGAACAGCCCATGCAAGTGGTTCACTGGCGCTCATCCAATTGACGTGGCTGCGAACGATTCGACACCCTGCCTGCCAAGACTCTTCTAATGCTGCATTGGCGCGTGCGTATATATCAGCACTCGTCCAAGTTTGAATGTCATTATCGCAAGCTTTGATGGCGCCCAACAAGCCCGGTTCGGTTTGCCGCACCCGAGCAATGGTAAAAGTTTTATCAAGATGAGTGTGCCAGTGTGCAAGTGCTCCCACGACCAGTGCACCGTCGAGATTTTGCCCTTCACGAGTCTTTAAATGTGGCTCGATTGCTTCGATCCGACCGGCCCTGTGGCCAATATCGGAAAGTATGTCTGAACCGACTAACCTTGCAGCAGTAAACCATTGAACGCTCATAGCTTTGCCTTAGGCAAGGGGCAGCGATGGACTTCGGTCAACATTTCAATGAACTGATTGGCGGCATGTTTCACTAACTTTTCTCCTAAAGCAACAGTAGCGATCTCCGCATTTCCACAAGCACCAGCAATATTTAAGTCCTGTGTTTGCCAGCCGATTTTCCCTGCGGGCGAAAGGCCCAAATACTCGTACTGTTCCTTCCAATCTCTCGTGGCGGAATGAAAGTTCTGTGCACGTGACATCACCACATGCTCTGGTGTTAGATAGCGCATCATCGCGGTTTCTAGTTCGCCCGCGTGAATATCATGATCGCCATTCACACCTTCAGGTAGAGGCCATGCAAACCAACTTGATGCGATCGCCAGCATTTGATGCTTTACGCGTAAATCGCGCACTACGATATCCATCACGCTGACCTGACCACCATGACTATTGAAGAGCACAAACTTGGTAATGCCTTGACTGGCCAAGTTGTCACCGATCTCGCTCCACACGCGCATGAGTGTGCCTACACTCAGAGTGAGAGTACCAGGGTAGGCTGCGTGTTCGTTACTCTTTCCAATTGGCATAGTCGGCAGAATCGCGACTGGAAGGTCTGCCGGCATGGTAGCAACAGCATGAGCCACGATGCCATCAATGATGACGTGATCTACAGATACCGGAAGATGCGGGCCATGTTGCTCAGTGGCTGCAACGGGCAACACTGCGATGAGTTCTTTAATTTCGCCGCTGCGTTGCATATTTTCGAAATCATGCAGCGAGAGTTGGTTCCAATAAAACGAAGGTATTCCTAGGGCATGTTTAGTTGCAGCCATTATTGCGCTTTGCTCCATCAAGATAACTTTCCTTTCGATCAGGCCTTCTTGCTAAACACCTTAGGCAATATCAGCACACTTAAAATTACACCCAAAATAACCAGACAAATTGGGCGAGTCACAAACACTGTCCAATCGCCTTGAGCAATCGAGAGCGCATTGCGTAATTGCTTTTCAGCCATGGGGCCTAAGATCATTCCGACGATCACCGGCGCAGTGGGAAAACCATAGCGCCGCATGCCTAAGCCAAGTAAACCAATGAGTAGCAGAGTTAGGAGGTCAAACCAGCTCTGTCGAATTGAGTACGCGCCCAAAGTAGAGAAGATCAGAATCCCACCATAAAGCAGTGGCGTTGGGATGCGTAATATGCGAACCCAGATACCCACCAAGGGTAGGTTGAGTACGAGCAACATCACGTTGCCGATGTAGAGAGATGCAATCAATGTCCAGACCAAAACGCCTGAGGTTTGCATCAACGTGGGGCCGGGTTGCAAGTTATAGTTTTGAAAAGCGGCTAACAAAATTGCCGTTGTGCTTGACACCGGAATACCGAGTGTTAGTAACGGTGCGAGTGCACCAGTCACCGCCGCATTGTTAGCGGCTTCAGGCCCGGCAACCCCTTCAATAGCACCTTTGCCACCATTGGAAGAAAACTCTTCTTGGTATTTTGAGAGTTTTTTTTCCGTAGCATAGGAAATAAACGTAGGAATTTCCGCACCACCCGCAGGTATCAGACCAAACGGAAAGCCTATGAATGAACCACGTAGCCATGCAGGGATGGAGCGCTTCCAATCGCTTGCGGACATTTTAACCTGCGACATTTTATTAATAGTGGCCGCTGGCTGGAGGTATAGCACGTTGTAAAGGGCCTCTCCTACGGCAAACAAACCTACGGCTACAATCACGATGTCGAAGCCATCATAAAGTTCCGGAATACCCAATGTATATCGAGTAGTGCCAGATGTTGTTTCGATTCCTACTAAGCCAATACCAAGGCCTAGAAAGAGAGCGCATAAGCCCCGGAGCGCAGATGCACCTAGTACCGAAGATACTGTTGTGAATGCCAGCAGCATAATCATGAAGTATTCAGCAGGACCAAAATTCAGCGCTGCTTGCGCCGCCGCTGGTGCCACGAAAGAAAGCAAGATAGTGGCAATGGTGCCCGCTACAAAAGAGCCAATCGCGGCTGTGGCTAATGCTGGCCCCGCTCGCCCATGCTTTGCCATGGTGTTGCCTTCCATTGCCGTGACCATGGTGGCAGATTCCCCCGGGGTATTCATCAAGATCGAAGTGGTCGAGCCACCAAACATTGCGCCGTAATAAATACCTGCGAAGAGGATTAAGGCTGAAGCTGGTTCGACCTTAGCTGTCAGCGGCAATAACATTGCAACCGTTAACGCTGGGCCTATGCCGGGCAATACGCCGATTGCGGTTCCGATAAAGCAACCTGCTAAAGCCCATAAAAGATTCAGAGGAGTAAGTGCCGAGGCGAACCCACCTGCAAGCGAACTCATCGCAGTAGATATTAAATCCATCATAATTTGAGCATACTTAATAATGGAAGAATCGGCAGGTTTAGCCCGAGAACTTGGGTAAACAAAGCCCAAATTGGTAAGGCGATTGCAATGCCTATCGACAGATTACGTACGATTCGTTGATTACCGTAAGCATATGCGACCACAGTCATCAAAAAGCCGCTTGCAATGACGAAACCGACTAAACCAATTGCGAGCAGATGGGCAACTAAACCACCCACTAAAATGGCTAAACGCTTAAATCGGGCGTCGGTGTTGATTGCAGTGCCAGCATCTTCACTTTCCGAGAAAACCGAATTTTTCTTGAAAAAAATCAGAAAACCGCAAACAGTTAAACCGATGGTGACGACTGTGGCAAGGAAGCGAGGGGATAGCCCCGCGTAGCCGCCTTGAGCGTCAACATACTGTAGCCCAACACCGAAAAATGTCGCAGTTAGTAGAACCGCAGAACCGACTAACCTAGAGACGCTTTTACTTTGCGACACCAAGATCCCTCAGGATAGCCCCAATGCGTGTTGATTCTGCATCAGAGAATTTACCGAAATCGTCGCCCGTAAGTACAAATGCACCCCAGTCGTTTTTCTTTAATGTGTCTTTCCAGCTTGCGGAATCGGTAGATTTCACCACAGCATCGATGAGCGCTTTTCGCTGATCGGCACTAATACCGGGGGCTGCGTAAACACCACGCCAGTTATAAATTTCGACGTTAATGCCTTGCTCTTTCAGCGTTACGAAGTTACGCAGTTTGAAACTTGAAGAAACCCCGAGTGCGCGCATTTTGCCAGCTTCCACATCGGCTAAAAATTCAGATACTCCGGCCAAACCAACCGTAACTTGCCCACCTAGTACTGCAGCCTTAGCTTCTCCGCCACCGGCAAATGGAATGTAGTTCACCTTAGATGGATCGACTCCAACGTCCTTCGCAATTAGGCCTGCAAGAATATGGTCAACCGAACCTTTTGAGCCTCCACCCCATGAGACTGAGCCAGGGTTCGCTTTAAGCTTTTCCGTAAGATCTTTCATAGACTGAATAGGGGAGTTAGCAGGAACGACGACAATCATGGTGTCTGCCGTTAAGCGCGCAATCGGAGTAACGTTTTTCAGCGTTACCGGAGGCTTACTCATTTCAATACCGCCGACCATTACCGCACCCATCACCATTAAGGCGTTGGGATTAGCTTTCTCGGTATTGACAAATTGTGACAAACCAATGGTGCCGCCAGCGCCACCTTTATTGTCATAGGTAATTCCCTTTGCTTGCCCTGCGGAGACTATTGCTGCGCCTAAGCTTCGGCCTGTTTGATCCCAACCTCCGCCGGGGTTGGCTGGAATCATCATCTTGATTTGATCGAAAGCCAGCGCAGAACTCGCAACTAATAGTGATGCTGAAATCGTTAACAGTGCAGAGGTTAGTGTTTTCATGTTCTCTCCGACGAAAGTAGTAATAGTAGATCAGAAGGGCTGTTTAATATGTAGTGTGCGCCCCAATGCAATGGTTCAGACGCACCACAAAAACCATATGCAGCAGCAATTGTAATCATGCCGGCTGCTTTTCCAGCTTCGATATCTCTCAAGTCGTCGCCCACATAGACGCATTTAGTTGGGTCTAAGTTTGCGAAACGGCAGCCGTATAACAAGGGTTCCGGATGAGGTTTTGCGAACCCACTGGTGTCGCCGCCGACGATGCAAACGGAATCATCGGTGACACCAAGTTCTTTCAGAATAGGTCGCACATAGCGCTCAACCTTGTTACTTACTACTCCCCATGCGATACCTTGCGTTTTCAATTGAGCTAAAACACCTGACTCTCCGTCAAACCCGTCGAAGAGTCTTGTTTCGACCATCATCGCCGCCTCGTACCGCTGCAGGAAATCAATTCTTAACGGTTCAAATTCTGGCGACTCTTTCTCTACGCCTAGGCCTTTTTTGAGCAGGCCTCTAGCCCCCATTGATGCATAAGGGCGTAAATCATCCAGGGGCATTGCGGGTAGCCCGCGCTCTAATCTCATTGCATTCACAGGGGCTGCCAAGTCTGCGGCAGTATCTGCGAGCGTTCCATCAAGATCGAACAAAATAGCGTGTGGTTTAAATGGCAGCTTCATAGAGGTTTTTGCCAAGCCATCATATAGTTCACGCTTAAATCAGCGTTATCTAACCGATAGACTTTGGTTAAAGGGTTATAGAGCATTCCCTTTGTGGCGCGTTGCAATAAACCTGAATCGCGAGCTGCGCGTGAGAGTTCTGCCGGCTTAATGAATTTGTTGAAGTCATGCGTGCCTTTGGGCAGCAAGTTAAGTACATATTCAGCGCCAACAATGGCGAAAAGGAAGCTTTTTGGGTTTCGGTTGAGTGTGGAGAAAAACACCCAGCCGCCCGGCTTCACCATTGCTGCGCAGGCTTGAATAATCGATGGTGGGCTAGGTACGTGTTCGAGCATTTCCATGCAGGTAACAATGTCGAATGATTCTGGCTCTCGTGCTGCAAGATCTTCTGCTGAGATGGTTTCGTAAGCGACATTAGCTTTTGATTGAAGTGCATGCAATTTGGCTACTTTGAGCGACTTATCTGCCAAATCGACACCGAGAGCAGTTGCACCTTTGTTGGCCATTGCTTCAGTCAAAATGCCACCGCCGCAACCGACGTCAACGACTCGCTTTCCAGTGACATTCGCCAACTCGTGAATCCACTCGAGCCGAAGCGGATTGATTTGGTGTAATGGTCGAAACTCGGAGTTTGGGTCCCACCACTTCGCCGCCAATGCGGAAAATTTAGCAAGCTCTGCCTCGTCAGCATTAACGAAAGCAGTAGGGGATGTCGAAGGCGAATTTGTAGCGTTAGATGTAGTCATAGCCCTATTATCACCGAGGACGCTTCGAGTGAAAATTTAACCCATAAAAAAACCCCGCATTGCGGGGTTTTCTAATAAAACGCCTAGAGCGAATTATTTTTTGGCACGTGTACCAACAACTTCGATTTCAACACGGCGATTTTTAGCCATTCCGTCTTTAGTCTTATTGTCAGCAACTGGCTGCTTCTCGCCTTTACCTTCCGTGTAAACACGGTTAGCTTCAGTACCTTTCGATACCAAGTAAGCTTTAACAGCTTCAGCACGCTTCACAGACAACTTTTGGTTGTAAGAGTCGCTGCCACGAGAATCGGTATGTCCAACGGCGATGATCACTTCAAGAGCAATACCTGAGAGCTTACCTTTGAGGTCATCTAACTTAGCTTTGCCTTCTGGTTTCAATACTGATTTACCAGTATCGAAGAATGCATCAGCAGCGAAAGTAACTTTCTCTGTAGTTGGGCCAGCAGGAGCTGGGGCCGGCACTGGAACCACTGCTGCTGGAGCAGGTGCTGGCGCTGGACGTGGTGCAACGGGCGCCGGAGCTGGTGCAGCAGCAGGAGCTGGGGCAGGCGCTGGTGCCGCTTTAGGCATCAAATCCTCATCGCAACCTTTAATAGCGTTGGCAGGTGTCCAGAATCCAGTTCTCCAGCAAAGGCCAAATGGATCAACAACAACCTTGCCATCTGGGCTCAGTACATAGCCGCTGTTGGTAGGGTTGCCTGTTTGGGCAGTGGCGACGGTAGTAGTAGCAGCCAAAATGGTTGCGGCGACTAGATGAGCCAGGGTTACCGGTTTTTTCATGTTTCTCCTCTCGGTAGAGCAATTCAGCAAAAATAAATCTAAAAAATCAAGCACCAAGCCAAAAGAGCTATGGCGCTAACCTATAAAGCCGGTTCAACGATCAACCCAAAGGTATTCGGTTGACCCGACAAATCCAGCATGAATACAGGTATGCGCTTCGAAAAAAACTACCTTAACCAACTAAAACTAGCTTTTTACGGATTGCACACAAGCATTTCACTCACTTTATTGTGCCACAGCCCACTGCGAGCAACCACTTCGGAAACTGTCGCCTTAGCGCCACTGTGTGCAAGTTGTCGTTTCTGGACAACAGGCTTACCGCAAATCCACACATCACTGACGTTCGACCGATGAGCGGCATAGATGAGATGGGAAATTGCATCGTGAACCGGTTGCATTTCAACTGGCGAAAAGTCAAAAACAGCAATATCTGCCTGTTTTCCTGGTTCGATGGAGCCTATTTCCGCTGAACGGCCAACTGCGAAGGCTCCCGCCATGGTCATGGAGTAAAGCGCCTGCCTCGCGTTAAATGCTTGAGCATTGGCTGTTATTCCCTTGCTTAATAAGCTGGCAGTGTGAGTCTCGGAAAGCAAATCCAAGCGATTATTGCTCGCTGAACCGTCTGTGCCAATGGCCACACTCAAGCCTGCCGCCAATAGTTCGGCAATGGGTGCCAATCCGCTAGCGAGTTTTAAGTTTGAATGTGGGCAATGGACCACTGATGCTTTGGCGTCCCTTAATAAGTCGATATCACCCTCAGTTAAGTGCACACCATGAATCGCAACAAAATCGGGTCCAAGTAAGCCAATCTCGGCAAGGCGCTCGATTGGGCGTTTACCGTGTTCCGAAATGCTTTGAGCGATCTCGAATTCGGTTTCATGTAAATGCGTCTGAATACCGAGGCCTAACTCGTTGGCAAGAGTAGCGACTTTGGCAAAGGAGTCGTTCGAGACTGTGTAAGGCGCATGCGGAGCTAAGCAGAAACTGAGCAAGCGGTTTGCCGAGTCATCGTCACGCAAGGTTTCGTCTCGAAGTTTCAAGCCCTTACTTAGGTAGTCCGCAGGCCCAGAGCCGTAGGAGGACGGAAATTCGAAAACAACAATACCCAAATTGGCTCGCATTCCCATTGCCTTGGCCGCTCGGGCTGTGGATTCGGGAAAAAAGTACATGTCGTTAAAGCAAGTAATGCCGCCCATTAACATCTCATAGGCCGCCAAAACTGTTCCATCGAACACAAACTCAGGTGAAACTAATTTACCTTCCAATGGCCATATTCGATTTTCAAGCCATTCTTTAAGCGGCATATCGTCGCCTGCGCCTCGAAGTAGGGACATGGCCGCGTGACTATGAGCGTTGATAAGGCCAGGAATCATTAGGCTTTGTGGATACAAATGTTCAAGCGCCTCGGGATATAGTGACTTGGCTTGCAGGGTTGGCAGTAACGCCAAAATAGTTTCGCCTTGAATTACTACACTGTGGTTTTCCAAAATGACGTTGTCGGGCATCACGGGCGCTATCCAGCGCGGTGTCAATATCGTTATCTTCATGGTGAGATCATAAAAGAAAACCCAAAAATACTTAGCCTCACCTATGGGCGGCCAGACGACCGCGAGGTGACGCGTACGCGATGCTAAAATCCTAAGGTCAAGGGTTTTGAGTTCGTAATCCTCGAAACATTCCCTGGTTGACACCTGTTGATGCAAGTAAGCGCATACGCTTAAGAAATACTCCATGGATTCATTTGCTAAAGAAACACTGCCGATTAGCCTAGAAGAGGAAATGCGGCGGTCTTACCTGGATTACGCCATGAGCGTGATCGTTGGGCGAGCTCTTCCTGACGTTCGCGACGGTTTAAAGCCTGTGCATAGACGCGTTTTGTTCGCGATGCATGAGTCGAATAACGTTTGGAATCGACCTTATGTAAAGTGTGCTCGTGTGGTCGGTGAAGTCATGGGTAAATACCACCCCCACGGCGACAGCGCGATTTACGATACCTTAGTTCGTATGGCACAAGATTTTTCGCTGCGCTACACCTTGGTTGATGGGCAAGGCAACTTTGGCTCGGTAGACGGTGACAACGCCGCTGCGATGCGATATACAGAGTGCCGTCTTGACAAAATTGCCGCCGAATTACTTTCCGATATTGACAAAGAAACTGTCGATTTTCAGCCAAACTACGACGGTAAAGAGCGTGAACCGGTTGTTTTGCCGGCCAGAATCCCTAACTTATTGATTAATGGTTCGTCAGGTATAGCCGTTGGTATGGCTACCAATATTCCGCCGCATAACCTGACTGAAGTGATCGATGCTTGCTTGCTGCTTTTGCGTAAGACTGATGCAACGATTGACGAAGTTATTGAAATTATTCCTGCGCCAGACTTCCCTACAGCTGGAATCATTTATGGCGTAGCAGGCGTGCGTGAAGGTTATCGAACCGGCCGCGGCCGCGTGCTGATGCGCGCTAAGACGCACTTTGAAGACATTGAAAAAGGTAAAGATCGTCAAGCTATTATCGTTGACGAGCT
>JAYWIG010000079.1:0-4205 GCA_043789035.1 Betaproteobacteria bacterium | reverse complement strand
GGGCGTTCAGCTTCCCGCTGGAGTTACACCACAGTTACGAAATGTGGCT
The DNA here is from genome assembly GCA_043789035.1 of Betaproteobacteria bacterium. Classification (GTDB taxonomy): domain Bacteria; phylum Pseudomonadota; class Gammaproteobacteria; order Burkholderiales; family Burkholderiaceae_E; genus JAYWIG01. Next base: position 4,156 of record JAYWIG010000079.1, on the reverse strand, counting down.
GCGGTCATGGTGACGGGCCAATTGCCAGCATTTGCGCAGATTGGGCAGGCTATTGATGTCACGGTTAGCTCCCTCGGAAATGCAAAAAGTTTGCGTGGTGGCACCTTATTAATGACGCCTTTGCGTGGCGCCGACAACCAAATTTATGGCATGGCGCAAGGCAATGTCATTGTTGGTGGCGCAGGTGCGGCAGCGGGTGGAAGCAAAGTTCAAATCAATCATTTAAGTGCTGGTCGCGTGCCGGGCGGTGCCACGGTGGAACGGTTAGTCCCAAACCAAGTATTGCAATCGACTGTGTTGCAACTTGAGTTAAAGGAAACGGATTTTTCGACCGCCAGAGCCATCGCCAGCGCGATTACCAAAAAACTCGGGACTACTGCACAAGCCATTGACGGTAGAGTGGTTCGAGTTCCTTTACCTGCTGATGAAGTCAGTCGAGTTGCTTTTATTGCCGAACTTGAATCGATTGAAGTCGCCAGTGCAGCACCCATTGCAAAGGTCATTATTAACTCACGAACTGGCACTGTGGTGATGAACCAAACGGTAACCTTAGGGCCTGTTGCAGTGGCTCACGGCAACTTATCAATTTCAGTGCAATCAACGCCAATCGTGTCTCAACCCGGAGCCTTTAGTGGTGGGCAAACCGTAGTAACAGAAAAGACCAGTATTGCCATTCAGCAAGACGCCGCCAATGTGATGTTTTTACCTGGCGCAGCCAAGCTTGCTGATGTTGTGAAGGCGTTAAACTTGTTAGGTGCCAATGCGCAGGATTTGATCGGCATCTTGCAAGCGATGAAATCTGCAGGCGCGTTGCGCGCTGAGTTAGAGATTTTGTAGTGAACGCGGCAGCTTCGCTCTCCATTGATGCCAGTTCCCTCGATCAGCTCAAACGGGAAGCTGGGCGAGATCCAAAAGCAGCCGCAAAGAAAGCCGCAACGCAATTTGAAGCCATGTTTTTGCAGATGGTTTTAAAAAGCATGAGAGACGCCACGCCGCAAAGTGGCTTACTACAAGATTCGTCGAACCAGATGTTTAGTGGAATGTTGGATAGCCAGATTTCGCAAAAGCTGGCTTCTAAGGGGATGGGCCTTGCCCAAGCCATTGAGCGGCAGTTAACTAGCCAGATGAAGACAGACCCTAAAGTGGAAGGCAGCATGCCGATTGCTATCAGTTTGGATCGCCTACGCAATCAATTGGTGCTTCCGGAAGGGCAGGCGACAGCCGGTAGAACTTTGTCGACTGCCGGTGTTTTGCCTTCCGCCCCATCTATCTCTAATAACTTGAGTGCTTCACAGCGTGAATTCGTTCAACAGTTGTGGGCACCCGCTCAAGAAGCTGAAAAGAGCACTGGTATACCGGCTCTATTCGTTATCGGTCAAGCCGCATTGGAGACCGGCTGGGGCAAGCATCAAATTAAAGATAGCAAGGGAAATTTGAGTTTTAACCTGTTTGGCATCAAAGCAGGCGCTTCTTGGCAGGGCGCTAAAGTTTCGGCAACAACTGCCGAATACCTAAATGGAAAGCGAATAAAGGTTGTGGAAAGTTTTCGTGCTTATAGTTCTTATAGTGAATCTGTTCAAGATTGGGCAAAGTTGATGGGGTTAAACCCACGCTATAGCCAGGTCTTGAAAACCGGTGGTAATGCCGCAGAGTTCGCGCAAGGGTTACAGCGCGCAGGTTATGCCACAGACCCTGCCTACGCTGACAAGCTTCACCGCACGATAGATCGAGCTTTGATGGTGCGCAAATTGGTTGTTTAAAACGATGAAAGTCTAAAATGGGAATTGGTATTTTGACGGTTGGCAATTCGGCGATGTCGGCTGCCTATACGCAATTGCAAGTCACAGGGCACAACATCGCAAATGCAAACACGGTTGGCTATACCCGGCAAGAGGTGCAATTACAAAGCGCAGGTTCTAGCTACAATGGCTTTGGATTCGTTGGCCGTGGGGTGGATGTATCGACTGTTCAGCGATCCTATAGCGAGTACCTGACTCGCGAAGTCACTCAAACGACGTCGCAGGCGGCTAGCGATAAAGCCCGAGCACAAGAGCTTGCCCGCATTGATCGACTCTTTGCGAATTCAACCAAAGGCTTAGGCGTAGCAATTGATGATTACTCATCGTCTTGGGCCGATGTGGTTAACCGCCCCTTTGATAGCTCAGCAAGATCTGCGGTCATTGCGCGAGGTCAAACACTGACGCAGCAGGTTGTTTCGATAGATCAGCAACTTAATCAAGCGACTGATGATGTCAACGCTCGCTTGGTTCAAGGTATTCAAGCGATCAATCCGACACTTGAGCGATTAGCTAAACTCAATGACCAACTCGCATTAATGGGGGCTAGCAATCAGCCGCCGAATGATTTGTTGGATCAGCGCGACCAGATGTTAATGGATATTAATAAAAGCCTTCGCGCCATAAGCTATGAAAATAAAGACGGCACAGTCAGTGTTTTTACCTCCAGTGGTGAACCTCTTGTCCTTGGTAGGACAGCCTCGAAATTTGGTCTGGTGAGAGATGATTTTGACGATACCAAACTTGCCGTGACGCTCACCGTCAGCGGAAAGCAATTGGTGCAATCGGCAGACAGTTTAGGCGGGGGTGAAATTGCTGGCCTGCTTAAGTTTAGAGATCAAGATTTGTCGCAAACCAAAGCTCGATTGGGCCAATTAGTGGGCTCGTTAGCCAGCGCAGTAAATCAAGTTCAAACCACCGGAACAGATCTCAATGGCAACGCTGCTCCGACGTTGTTCTCTGTGGGGCAACCCAGGGCACTTCCGTCCTCCCAAAATACTGGCAGTGGCCAGCTTAGCGTTACCCTGACTGATGGGACAGCGCTTACACCTTCTGATTACGAGCTTTCATTGAGCGGTGGCCAGTTTTCATTGAAACGCACCGACACTGGCACCACCACGCAATTTTCGACCTTTCCTGTTCAGATCGATGGTCTTACAATTCAATTAAGTTCTGGAACCATCGCCAATGGTGATCAATTTCAATTAAAAACTGCGTCGTCCTTTGTTAAAGGTTTCAAGCAGCTACTGTCACAACCTACTCAACTTGCCGCAGGCATGGCGGTTACTGGTGTATCTGCGTCAACTAATTTAGGAAGCGCTTCAGTAGATTCTTTGAGCGTACAAAGCAATGGTCCGAATCTGCTGCAACCTGTTTCCGTTACATTTACTTCCCCGACTAGTTTTGATGTGACCGGTGTTGGGACGGGCAACCCGAGTGCGCAAACCTATGCAGCGGGAACGCAAATTAGTTTTAATGGTTGGACGGCGGTTTTAAACGGCACTCCAAAAGCAGGTGACGTATTAACTTTTTCACCAGTCACACAGCCAAGTGCAGATAATAGAAACGCTCAGCGCATGCTCGATGCTTTCACAGGCCTGTCATCGAACGGCACAACCTTGGTCGGTTCTTATGCAGATTTGGTGGCTGATGTTGGCTTAAGAGCACGCAGTGCGAATGATTCACTTAGCTTATCGGAAAGTTTAAAGATAAACGCGCAAAGAGCGCAATCCGAAGTATCAGGCGTCAATCTTGATGAAGAGGCAGCCAAGCTTATTCAGTACCAACAAGCTTATCAAGCGGCCGCTAAGTTAATAGCCAGTGGCCAGCAAATTTTTCAGTCGCTTCTTGATGCGATGGGTTAACTATTATGAAAGACTCACTATGCGCGTAGGAACAGCATTTGCGTTTGCTAGAACTCAAGAAGAGCTATCGAACCGACAGGCTCGATTGGCGCAATCTCAAGATCAGTTAAGTAGCGGGCTTCGAATTCAAAAACCGTCAGACGATCCCTACGCGGCCGCGCAGGCTGAACGAGCTCGGAGTTTGCAAGCCAAAATTGAGATTGATCGCCGTGGACTGAATTTTTCGAACAGCATGCTAGCTTCAATCGAAGGCGCCCTCGGCAATAGCGGCGATGTATTACAAGAGATACGTACGCAGATCAACAGCGCTGGTAATGGCGTACTCAATATGAATGATAGAAACTCAATTGCTCAGCAATTAACACAGCTTCGATCAGAACTTTTGGGGGTTGCCAATAGAAGCGATGGAGGCGGAGGTTTCCTGTTTGGCGGCCAAGGTAGTAGGTTGCCACCGTTCATAGACGGAACTTCGGTGCAGTTTCAACCCCAGTCGGG
>JAYWIG010000078.1:0-15781 GCA_043789035.1 Betaproteobacteria bacterium | reverse complement strand
TTTAAAGCTATCGACAATGCGTAAAGGTGAAACATTTTCGGCCAAAGACTTGAACGATACAACCAAGGCTTTGACGGATCGTTTGGGTACCTTGGGTTATGCCTTTTCTAATATTAATGCGGTACCTGAGGTCGATAAAGAAAAGCGCGAAGTTGTGTTTAACTTTCTCATCGATCCAGGTCGCAGAGCCTATGTAAGACGGATCAATATTACCGGTAACGACAAGACCAGAGACGAAGTCGTTCGACGAGAATTACGGCAGTTTGAAGACTCTTGGTATGACGGAGACAAGATTCGATTGTCGAAAGATCGAGTAAACCGGTTGGGTTACTTCAAGTCAGTTGAGATCGAATCAGTTCCCGTGCCTGACGCCCCCGACCAAGTCGATTTGAACATATTGGTTTCTGAGCGAAATACGGGTAACTTCACCGTCGGTATCGGCTTCGGTAGTACTGAGAAAGTGATTTTGACTGCGGCGATTAACCAAACCAATTTTCTAGGCACCGGTAACGCTTTAAATGCAGAAATTAATACCAGCAGAATTTATCGAACAATTGTCATATCTCATACAAATCCTTACTACACGGCCGACGGCATCAGCCGGACGTTCGATTTTTATTCTCGTTTAACAAATGCTTCTGCACTTAATTTAGGTGCTTACAAATTAAGAAGCAGTGGTTTAGGAATGCGGTTCGGAATTCCGTATGCAGAAACTGATAGATGGTTTGCTGGCCTGAGTGTGGAGAACACACAAATTGATGCAGCTGTTGACCCTACTCAAGTTTCTCCCCCCGCAGGTTCATTGGTACCAGGCCGAATTTGGACTCATGTTCGCGATTTTGGAACATCAAGCACAGGAGTTTTAGGAAATTTGGGATGGCGTCGAGATTCTCGGGATTCTAGTTTTACTCCTACCAGAGGCGCTTTAAGTGCAGCGTCGCTCGAGCTTACGATGCCGGTAGGCGATTTTCGTTATGCAAAATTAGGACTTAACCATCAACGATACATTCCGCTCGCTAAGAACTATACGTTGGCACTAAACGTTGACCTTGGCTTAGGGCAAGCGATTGGCGGTACCTCTAAATATCCGTTTTTTAAGAATTACTATGCCGGAGGCATCGGTTCTGTTCGAGGCTTTGAGTCCAGCAGTTTGGGGGCTAGAGAGACGAGTGGAGGCGTGAGTGTTCCTGTTGGAGGCCGTTCTAAATTTGTTGCCTCAGCTGAGTACGTATTTCCGCTGCCTGGTTCTGGCAATGAAGGTTTAGTGCGCAGTTTCTTTTTTGTCGATGCCGGTAACGTTTTCCCTGGCACATCGATTAATCTCGGCGAGTTACGCTATTCCACTGGTATCGGTTTAAACTGGGCCTCGCCCGTAGGGCCAATGAAGATCAGTTTTGGTGTGCCATTGAATAAGCAACCAACCGATAGAACTCAAAAAATCCAGTTCCAAATTGGAACTGCTTTCTAAAGATTTATAATTTTCAGTCGATTGGTGACTTTTTTCTTTAATTTAAAGCACCTTTCAAAGATAGGACAGCAAGCAATGAAGTTTCACTCCATATTGAAATCGATAGTCAGTGTTTTAGGTGGTTTTGCGCTAAGTTCTTCCATCGCTCTTGCGCAAGAAGGGGCTGCAAAAATCGGTTTCGTCGATTTTCAGAAGATTCTAAAAACTGCTGCACCGGCTAAGTCAGCAGAAGCTAGATTAAATGCAGAGTTCGGCAAGCGAGAAAAGGAACTGCTCGAATTACAGGCAAATTTAAAGGCCAAAAGCGAACGTTTAGATAGAGACAACGCAGTTCTACCCGAACCTGATCGTATTCGCCGACAACGAGAAATTGCTGAAATGGATAAGGACTTTCAGCGCCGCCAACGTGAATATAGAGAAGATCTTAATCAAAAAATGAATGAAGAGACTGCTCAAGTGATCGAGAAGGCCAATGCCGTTATTCGACAAATTGCAGCGGCGGAAAAGTTTGATTTTATTTTTGGCGAAGCTGTATTTGCTAGTGCGAGAATCGACATTACTGAAAAAGTTTTAAAAGCACTTGCTTCGGGCAGGTAGGCGATAGTAAAAACTAGGCTTACATGCAGCGTCTCTCTAATCCTGCCAGCCTCGCAGCTTTGGTTGAAAAATTTGGTGGAAAACTTCTAAACCCAGAGGCAACTCGGAAGCTGATTTATCGGTTGGCTAGCTTAGAGGAAGGTACTGTTGACGATATAGGGTTTGTTGCCCACGCAAAATACGTCAAGGTGGCCCAAAACAGCCGGTGTGGAGTTTTGATTGTGTCGCCATTAGAGGTTACATCTCTTAGTTCTGTTACAACGTTGTTGTGGGTAGTTGAAAACCCATACGTGACTTACGCAAAGGTTTCAAATTTCATCGGGACTCTTTCCGAGCCTGCACCTGCTCAGACAACTCATGCAAGTGCAGTGATTAGTGAGTTTGCAAGCGTTGATTCCACTGCGAGCATCGGGCCCAATGTTATTGTTGAGGCTGGCGCAAAAATCGGAGCTAACGTACGATTAGTCGCTAACGTATTTGTCGGATGGAATGCAGTCGTAGGCAATGAAACTGTTTTACATCCAGGAGTAGTTGTCTATCACCAATGCAAGATTGGCAGTAGAAATATCATCCATTCCAGCACAGTGATTGGCTCAGATGGATTCGGTTTCGCGAAGGAGGGCAAGCAATGGGTGAAAATTGCTCAGCTCGGAAGCGTGGTGATCGGAGACGATGTTGAGATTGGTAGCAACTGCTCGATTGACAGAGGCGCGATCGAGGACACCGTCATCGGAAATGGAGTGAAAATCGACAATCTTGTTCAAATCGCCCACAACGTACAAATTGGCGATGGAACGGCAATCGCTGGATGTGTAGGCATCGCCGGTAGTGCCATTATTGGTAAAAACTGTGCTTTCGGAGGTTCAGCCGGCGTGCTTGGGCATCTCGAAATTTGCGATAACGTTACCGTATCTTCAATGAGCCTAGTCACCCGATCAATTAAACAGCCGGGCTTTTATTCCGGAGTATTCCCTCTGCAAGATAACGCCGAATGGGAGCGTGTTGCAGTGAGCTTAAAACAACTTCCGCAGCTTCGGCAGCGCCTTAGAGAATTAGAACGGCTATCGAAAAAAAATGACGACTGAAACGACACCTACCGTGATGGATATTAAAGCAATTTTGGAGCACCTTCCCCACAGGTACCCGTTTTTGCTCGTTGATAGAGTGCTTGAACTCGAAAAGGGAAAGAGCATTGTGGCGTTAAAAAATGTGACGATTAATGAGCCGTTCTTTGTTGGGCATTATCCGCATATGCCTGTAATGCCAGGGGTGCTTATTATCGAGGCGCTGGCTCAAGCCGCCGGGATCTTATCGTTTCAAACCATGGGTAAGGTTTCCGATGATTCCAGCGTTTACTATTTCGTGGGCATTGATAGCGCTCGATTCAAGCGACCGGTAAGCCCTGGCGACCAGTTAAAGTTGCATGTTGAAATTACGCGCACATCGCGCTCAATTTGGAAGTACGCAGGCAAGGCAATGGTTGATGGCCAAGTAGCAGCTGAAGCGGAATTGATGTGCACGCTTAGAGAGATTCCTGCATGACGGCATTGATTCACCCTACGGCCATCATCGATAGTAAGGCCCAAATTGATAGCTCCGTACAGATTGGCCCTTACGTAGTCATCGGGCCTGATGTATCGATAGGCGCAGGTACAAAAATCGGCCCTCATACAACTATAGAAGGAAAAACAACACTAGGTGCAAACAACAACGTGTTCCAGTTTGCATCGATTGGTGCAGCTCCCCAAGATAAGAAGTACAACAATGAGCCTACTGAACTCATCATTGGCGACTCGAATACGATTCGCGAGTTCGTCACTCTAAATCGAGGCACGGCGCAAGATAAATGGGCTACTCGAATCGGTAACGATAATTGGATCATGGCTTATGTGCATGTGGCCCATGATTGCATTGTTGGTGATCACTGTATATTCGCCAATAGCACCAACTTGGCTGGCCACGTAGAAATTGGCGACTGGGTAATCTTAGGAGGTTACACAGGTATTCATCAATTTTGTAAAGTTGGCCCTCATGCAATGAGCGGTGTTGGCAGCGTAGTGTTGCATGACATTCCGCCGTTCGTGATGGTTTCTGGGAACACAGCCCAAGCGCACGGTATTAATAGCGAAGGATTGAAGCGCAGAGGCTTTTCTCCAGATGACGTTATTCAAATTCGCCAAGCATACAAAACGCTCTATAAAAACGGTTTGACTTTGGCGGAGGCAAAGCTTGCTCTTGCCGAACAAGCACGGGCCACTGGCGTATCCTCGGTTGCAATGCTTGCGTCATTTTTAGATTCGGTTACGCGCGGTATAGTGCGTTGATCAAAACGTGACTGGGCAACCCATACGTCTTGGTTTGGCTGCCGGCGAAGCTTCAGGTGATTTACTCGCGGCACAAATGTTGGCAGGGCTAATTGAACAAGCGCCTGTCGATGCAAGAGGCATTGCAGGGCCTTCACTTGTACGACAAGGAATGCAAGCTTGGCATACAACTGATGAATTATCTGTGCGAGGTTATGTTGAGGTGATCAAGCATTTACCAAGACTATTAAAGTTACGCAAGAATCTTGCCTCTAGACTAATCGAATGGAAACCGGATGTTTTTGTTGGAGTCGATGCTCCCGACTTTAACATTGAGCTAGAACGCAGGTTGCGAGCCGCAGGCCTTAAGACTGTGCACTTTATTGGCCCTTCGGTATGGGCATGGCGGTATGAACGAATTACTAAAGTAAAAGCTGCCGCAGACCATGTGATGCTGGTATTCCCCTTTGAGAAAGAAATCTACGATAGGGAAGGTATTGCTGCCACTTATGTTGGACATCCATTGGCCGATACGATTGCTCTTGAACAACCAGTGAGGAGTACCAAAGACCTGACGGTAGCATTACTGCCTGGCAGCAGGCTTGATGAAATCAATGCAATGGCAGCGACGTTTCTTGAGGCGGCTAGCGTGTTAGCTAAGAGGCATGCAACATTAAAGTTCGTCCTTCCAGCGGCTAACGATATGATTGCAAAGAGGCTTCGCATGATTCTCGCTGGCATTGCCGATGTCAACGCAACTCTCATGGGGCGTCTTAGTATTACCGACGGAAACTCGTATGAAGCGTTAGCCAAGGCAAATGTCGTATTGGTGGCTAGCGGTACTGCTACGCTTGAGGCGGCCTTGTTTAAAAGGCCAATGGTGATTGCCTACAAAATGCCTTGGTTGAGCTATCGACTTATGAAAGACAAAGGTTATTTGCCGTTTATTGGGTTACCCAACATCTTGGCCAATTCCTTGTTAGTCCCAGAGTTGATTCAGGAGGCTGCTACACCTTTAGCTTTGGCGGATGCACTTGAAGTGCAGTTAAATGACGAACAGAACGCTTGGCGGTTGCTTGATGAGTTCACCAAAATCCATTTAAGTTTGCGCCGAGGCTGTGCTTCGCGAGCGGCCGACGTGTTACTTGAGTTATCTAGAAAAGCGAGCCATTAGATGAGTCGCATGACTAATCTAGTTATTGGGATAGATGAAGCCGGGCGAGGGCCACTTGTTGGTGACGTTTTTGCAGCGGCGGTCATCCTTGATCCAGATAAGCCAATATTGGGTTTGGCAGATTCAAAAAAACTCAGTCAAAAGCAACGTGAAAAGTTACGAGAGATTATTTTGCGAGATGCCTTTGCCTTTGGTTTGGCAAGCGCCTCGGTCGCTGAAATTGATTCCCTCAATATTTTGCAAGCAACCCTCTTAGCGATGCGCAGAGCTTGTGCTGTTTGCGTTGAGCAAGTTTCGAAGCGTAATTCTATGGCGCAGCTTAGTGCCTTGGTCGACGGTAATCGCGATCCTAAGTTAATGGTGCCAACGCTCTGTGTGATCAAAGGCGATAGCTTGCATGAAGAGATTTCAGCGGCTTCTATCCTTGCAAAAACAGCCCGGGATGCTAGCTTGATTGCATTGCACCTGCGCTACCCTGAATATGGTTTTGATCAGCACAAAGGCTACGGTACTGCGTTGCATATGGAGCAGTTGCAAAAGTTTGGCGCTATCGCTGAACATCGTAGAAGTTTTGCACCAGTGCGGGCCGCGCATGAGCGGCATTCTTAGAATGAATAAAGATGGTTTCTGAAGTCGTTTCATCGCCGAATAACCGTTGGATCAAATCCGCAAGAGATTTGGCGACTTCGTCACGCGCGAGAAGTAACGCAGGGCTTATATTTTTAGAAGGTGTGCACTTATGTGAGGCCTTTTTGGCATCTCAGTTCTCAATCTCGCCCATTGACACAGAAGTACTGCTTGTGGGGCAAGCGTTTTTTGAAACATCTGGAGCGCAAGCTTGTATAAGTGCCTGGCAATCTAGAAATGGCAGAGTAGTGTTACTGTTAGATAAGCTTTTTAGCGAGATTACTCAAGTCGAAAATGGGCCTGCCATTGCGATGCTAGTGTTAACGCCTGAGCCCGTCTTGAACACTAGGAGCAGATCTGTAAACCAAGATGTGCTTTACTTAGATGGTGTACAAGACCCTGGTAACGCGGGCACCATACTGCGTACGGCGGCGGCTTGCGGCTTGAGCTCAGTGTATACCTCAGCTACAACCGTATCGATGTGGAGCCCAAAGGTATTGCGGTCCGCGATGGGGGCGCACTTTAATGTTGGAATTCGAGAAGATCAATCGATTCAAGAGCTTTTCGACCATGCGCAGCAAACCCAGCTTTCTATCTTCGTTACCACAGGGCATGCTACAAAAATACTCTTTGAGGCTGATTTAAAAGCGGGGGCAATCTGGGTTTTTGGTAACGAGGGGCAAGGTGTTAATCTGGATGACTACAGTCTAGTTAAAGCCCGGACTTCAAGCAAGGTTCCGCTCCACTTTTTAAAGATTCCTCAACAAGGTGTTGAATCGTTAAACGTTGCGAGTGCTGCCGCTGTATGCCTTTACGAGCAATGGCGGCAACGACGCGTTTAACCCACGCCATGGCTAAGCGAGCCGTCTGGACGAATTTCTTGCAGAACTGTGGCCGCAATTTCTTCAATTGATTTTGTTGTAGAAGATTGCCACCGAATACCTTCGCGCTTCATCATGCTTTCTGCTTCAGAGACTTCGTATCTGCATTGTTCCAACGAAGCATAACGGCTGCTGGGTCGTCTTTCTTGCCTCACTTCGTTCAATCGATCCGGAGTGATTGAGAGGCCAAATAATTTCGGTTTGTATTCGTACAAAACCTCTGGCAATTTTCGGCGCTCAAAATCCTCGGGAATTAGCGGATAGTTAGCGGCTTTGATGCCATGTTGCATTGCTAAATACAGGCTAGTTGGTGTTTTACCGCTTCGAGACACACCTACGAGAATAACGTCGGATTGCTCTAAGTTGAGGCTCGACTGGCCATCATCGTGCGCAAGTGAAAAATTAATCGCCTCTATGCGGCGTTTATATTGCGCAGAATCCGTTGCCGTGTGTGATCGCCCCACCGTGTGAGTAGATTTTGTTTCCAGTTCTGCTTCTAAGGGTTCTACAAACTGCCCAAATAAATCCATAAAGAGTGCATTTGCTTGGCGTAGCAACAAATTCATTCGCGGGTCGACCAATGTGGTGAATACGATGGCCCGCTTGCCGTCGATCTCGGCTTGGGTATCAATGCGACGTACTGCGTCAGTAACTTTGCTAATCGAATCGACAAAAGGTAAGCGAACCTCTCGAATTCGAATTGATTCAAACTGCGTAAGCAAGGAATGACCAAATGTTTCAGAAGTGATACCCGTGCCATCGGAAACATAAAAAACAGTGCGTACATTTGCCATAAAAATTCGCTTTAAATACCTTGAGCTATATGAATCGTGGAGTTTGTCATGAAAAACTGGTGTTAGTGGGGCTGCTTTTAAGCGAGAACCAGCGGGGGCAGCGTAAAATAAAAAATGATTGTTGTAGGTTATTCAGCTTTTACATTTTTGCATATCTGAACGGGAACTTGGCCGGTGTTGTGTATCTACGGTTCGTTTTTTGAGATAGGCGCTTTGTTTTACAGAGCCTCTATCTCAATGAGCAGATTTTTTACTATGTTAGGACCTTTCCATGATTTCAATCGAAGAGCGCCTTTGTGCCCCCTTCGAAGCCTTGCGCATGACCGATGTCGAATCGGTTGGCGGCAAGAATGCTTCGCTTGGGGAGATGATTAGCCAGCTAGCCAGTGCTGGAGTTAGAGTGCCAGGTGGTTTTGCCACCACAGCCCATGCCTTTAGGGAGTTTTTACGAGTTAATAACTTAACCGAGCGTATTGCCCAACGGCTTGAAGGCTTAAACACCGAGGACGTCAAAGCTTTGCTTGCCTGCGGTGCTGAAATTCGCCAATGGATAGTTGATGCTCCGTTGCCCCCTGCAGTAGAGGCTGAAGTCCGGACTTTTTATGCCCAAATGCTAGCCAAACACGGTGGTAACTTATCGGTAGCGGTTCGTTCGTCAGCAACTGCGGAAGATCTGCCAGACGCATCTTTTGCCGGTCAACAAGAGACTTATCTGAACGTCAATGGCATCGAGTCAGTACTTGATCGTATTAAGCACGTGTTCGCTTCTTTGTATAACGATAGAGCAATTTCGTACCGAGTACACAAAGGGTTTGCTCATGCTGAAGTAGCGCTATCCGCTGGAATTCAGCAAATGGTACGAAGCGATAAAGGCGCTGCGGGCGTAATGTTTACGCTCGACACGGAGTCGGGTTTTAAGGATGTGGTGTTTATCACTAGTGCCTACGGGCTTGGTGAAACGGTGGTGCAGGGCGCGGTTAACCCTGATGAGTTTTATGTCCATAAGCCCATTTTGGCCTTGGGCAAATTCCCAATCATTCGTCGTCAAATGGGCTCTAAGCTATTGCGCATGGCTTTTTCTGATCAACCGGGCAAGTTTGTTGAAACATCGGACACCCCTGTCGAAATGCGTAACCGCTATTCATTAAAAGATAGTGACGTTATTGAGCTGGCGAAGTTTGCCGTGATTATTGAAAAGCACTACGGCAGGCCCATGGACATTGAGTGGGGCCTAGACGGTTTCGACGGCAAACTCTATATCTTGCAAGCCCGGCCAGAGACGGTAAAGTCGCAGGAAACCGCCGATACCAAACAACAGCGATTTAGTCTGAAAGGCTCATCGGATGTGTTGGCGAGTGGGCGTGCGATTGGCCAAAGAATTGGCGCCGGGCCAGTTCGTATAGTGACAGACTCTTCGCAAATGGATTCCGTTCAAGCGGGTGATGTTTTAGTTACCGACATGACAGACCCAAATTGGGAGCCTGTAATGAAGCGTGCGTCGGCGATTGTCACCAATCGCGGTGGGCGCACCTGTCATGCAGCCATTATTGCTAGGGAGCTTGGCATTCCAGCGGTGGTTGGTTGTGGTGATGCTACCCAAGTCTTGAGCAACAACGCCCTAGTTACAGTATCTTGTGCCGAAGGCGATACCGGTTTTATTTACGACGGCATGCTAGAAACCGAGATATCCGAAGTTGAGAGGGGTGAAATGCCATCAATACCTGTGAAGGTGATGATGAACGTTGGTAACCCTCAGTTGGCGTTTGAGTTCTCGAGCCTGCCTAACGACGGTGTGGGTTTGGCTCGCTTAGAGTTCATTATTAATAACAACATTGGTATCCATCCGAAAGCAATTTTGGGCTACCCCAATGTTGATTCTGCTTTGAAAAAGGCCGTTGAAAGTATTGCCCGTGGACACGAAACACCAAGAGCCTTCTACATTGAACGTTTGGCCGAAGGCGTGGCAACTATCGCTGCGGCGTTTTATCCAAAGCCTGTGATTGTTCGTTTATCTGACTTCAAGAGCAACGAGTATCGCAAGCTTATTGGTGGTGCCCGTTATGAGCCCGAAGAAGAGAATCCAATGCTTGGATTTCGAGGCGCTTCTCGATACATTGCCCCTGATTTTGCACAGTGTTTTGAGTTAGAACTTTTGGCTATGAAACGTGTTCGCGAAGACATGGGTTTAACCAACGTTGAGTTAATGGTGCCATTTGTGCGTACCGTTAAAGAAGCCTCATTGGTTGTTAAGATCTTGAACGCACATGGCTTATCTCGTGGCAGTGGCAAGAACCCAGACGGCACAGGTGGTTTGCGTCTCATCATGATGTGTGAGCTACCAAGTAATGCCATCTTGGCCGAGGACTTTTTGGAATACTTCGACGGCTTCTCTATTGGGTCGAATGATTTAACTCAGCTCACGCTAGGGTTAGATCGTGACTCTGGCTTAGTAGCCGATGGTTTTGATGAACGTGACCCAGCCGTGAAAGCGCTCTTGGAACGCGCCATTCAGGCTTGCCGCAAGGCGAATAAATACGTGGGTATTTGTGGTCAAGGCCCATCGGATCATCACGACTTAGCGCTTTGGTTGATGGAGCAGGGTATTAGCTCGATTTCCCTCAACCCTGATACAGTCGTCAGTACTTGGCAAAAACTTGCCAAAGGCTAAGACAGAGTTATTCAAGGCATTAATAAAAAGCCATTTTGTTTTTAACAAAGTGGCTTTTTGTCTCGACTCTTTCTGCTGATCAAGCGCTGGTTGGTCGTTGCCCAGTCTTATCATGGCGCTCATGCACCCAAAGGTACAGTGTAGGAAGTACCAACAGAGTGAGAAGCGTGGCAGTGACAAGTCCACCAATGATGACCACAGCAAGAGGCCTTTGTGTTTCAGCGCCAATTGCGGTTGATATAGCCATTGGGAATAGGCCTAAGCTTGCCAGGAGGGCTGTCATCAGAACCGTTCTAAGACGATCTAGTGATCCTTTAAATACTGCGTCATAGACATCTTCACCATTGGCCCGGAGATGCGAAAAATGCGAGAGCATGACAACCCCGTTGAGCACGGCTTGCCCAAAGAGTGCGATAAATCCAATGGCGGCTGATACCGATAATGGAATCCCGGTAATGGCCAGCGCCATAATGCCGCCAATCATCGCGAATGGAATGTTGGCGATAATCAAAGTCGCATTTTTCAAAGAATTAAAAGCATTAAACAAAATCAGGAAAATGAGCAAGATTGAGAGCGGTACTACCCAGGAAAGCCGCTTCATTGCACGCTCTTGGTTCTCGAATTCACCAGACCAGGTTATCTGGTAGCCGTCTTGAAGTTTAACGTTGGCATCAACAGCCGCCTGCATGTCCTTTACGACGCTACCCATGTCGCGATCTTTGATAAAGATGCCGATTGATAAAACTCGACGTCCAGCTTCACGAGCGATATTCATAGCACCGCTGGTAGTCTCGAACCTAGCAATTTCTTGTAACGGGATGAATGCGCCCGATGGCGTCGCAACGGTGATCTCTCGAATTCGAGCCAGGCTGCGAGAGCTTTCATCAAGACGAACAACCACATCGAACTTGCGCTCTCCTTCCCAGATATAGCTTACGCCTTTGCCCGCCAAGGCAGTTTGAATGACGTCTTGGACGTGCTCAATATTTAAACCGTATCGCGCCGCGCGTTCCCTATCAATCGCAATGCGGTACTGTGGCAACTGACCGTCACGGTCGATTGTTGCTCTGGAAACACCGTCGACCGCTTTAATTGCTTTCAAAATTTCTAGACCATAGGAGCGTAGGCTGCCGTAATCGTCGCCAGTGATCTTAATAACGATTTGCCCTTGGATTTGTGAAATAGACTCAAGAACATTGTCGCGAATTGGCTGTGAGAAGGTCACCGCTAAGCCAGGAATAACTTTTAGATTTTCTTCGATTTCAGCCAAAACTTGTTTCTTGGTGATTTTTCGCTTCCATTCTTTGTCCTCATACAAGTCAACTAAAGCTTCGACTTGGCTAGCGATTTTTGGATCTGTACCATCCTCGGGTCGACCAAGTTTGCTGATAATGCTTCGAACTTCAGGCGTTTTGCGCACAATCTCCCGTATACGCCCGGCTTGAAGTTGAGCTTCGCTGCTCGATACCGATGATTCCAAGGTAACGTTTAGCCAAACACTACCTTCGTTGAGCTCTGGTAGAAACTCTGAACCCAACTGCGATCCAACACCAAGCGCGCCGACTAGAGCAGCCCCTGCCAAGCTAAGCACAATTTTTCGATGGCTCAACGCCCATTTCAATGCTGGTGCGTAAATGCCTTTTGAGACCTTCACAATGCCAGGTTCCGTATGCGATAGTTTTTTTCTTCGCAGTAACCAGTAACTTAATAATGGCACTAGGGTAAGAGAGAGTATAAGCGACGCGATGAGCGCAGAAACTACTGAGTAAGCCATAGGTGCGAAAATTCGACCCTCATGGCGCTGCAGCGTAAAGATGGGTATGTGGGCCGCAATAATTATCAGCATAGAGAAAACCGTCGGCGTACCAACCTCAAGGGTTGCATCCAGAACCGTTTTCTTTTTGCGCTGATCATCGGCATCATCAGGCAGCATACTCAAGCGGTGAAAGATGTGCTCCACTACTATGACTGCACCATCGACGATAATCCCGAAGTCCATTGCCCCAAGAGATAGTAAGTTCGCAGGTATTCCGACCGCGGATAAGCCAAGAAAAGTACCTAAAAGCGCAAGCGGAATAATAGCCGCAACGATGGCTGCTGCGCGCATATTTTTCAAAAATAAGTAGAGAACCACGCCTACCAGCAGTGCCCCCTCAAGCAAATTAACAAAAACTGTTTTTAGCGTGCGCTGAATGAGCCAACTGCGATCATAAAAAGGCTCTATAGTGACCCCTGGTGGAAGTCGGGTTTTCTTTACAAGTTCAATCTTTTCTTTAACGGCGTCTAGTACGACCGATGCGTTTTCGCCCTTACGCATCAGAACCATGCCGTAAACAATGTCATCATCGGCATCTTGTCCGGCGATGCCCTGCCTTGGAATTGCACCTACTGTTACTTTGGCAATATCGCGAACAAAAATCGGTGTTCCTTTATTTTCCGTGACGGGAACGCTTTCAAGATCGGCTGCACCACGCAAAACGCCCAAGCCTCTTATAAGGAATTGTTGTCGACCATTTTCGACATAACCGCCACCCGCGTTACTGTTGGATTTGCCAACCGCATCTGCAAGTTGCTGTAATGAGATCTTGTAATCACGCATTTTCAACAGGTCGGGCTGAATTTCGTACGTTTTGATAAGGCCGCCGAAACTCACCACATCGGCAACGCCCGGAACAGATTTCAGTTGGCGTTCCATCACCCAGTTTTGAAGCGTGCGTAAATCGTCGGAGGCGAGTTTCGGAGCCTTGATTCGGTATCGATAAATTTCGCTAATTGCTGAGGTGAGGGCGGCAAGTTCCGGCCGAACACCATCTGGTAAATCGGCCGTGCGAAGCCGTTCTATGACCTGTTGGCGGGCAAAGTAATCGTTAGCTTTATCGTTGAAAGTGATAACAGTAAACGATAAACCAAATTGTGTATGGGAGAACACCCTAACTGCATTGGGAACTCCGGATAGTGCTACTTCAAGCGGAATAGTGACTTGTCGTTCGACTTCTTCCGCAGCACGGCCAGGGTAAAGAGTGATGACCGTGACTTGCGTATCCGTAACGTCTGGAAATGCCTCTACTGGCAGGTTCTTAAAGGCTATGAGTCCGCCGCCAATAAAAGCGAGCAAAACGAAAACCACTAACAATGGTTGGTTCAGCGAGGAACGAACTATGCGACCTATCATGGCTTCTTAGTGCCTACTTGAACTGGTGCGCTGGCTTTGGCATTGAGTATTTGCTGGAGTAGTAGCGCTCCGTCGGAAACTAACTTGTCGCCTGCATTTAGGCCGCTCATCACACGGACGAAACCTAAAGTTGCTTCTTCGGCTTTGAGCTTTCGGCGGGTAAAAATGCCGGGCGATTCTTCGACGAATGCATAGTATTTGTCTGCTAATAGATATACCGCGTTAGTGGGGACTTTTAGGGCTTTCAGGGGCGGCACAGTTACATCTGCTGTGACATACATTTCAGCCTTTAAGCGACGCGCGGAATTGTCGACTGCGGCTCTAGCTTTAACGGTCCTACTTTGTGCGTCGATGAAATCGGCAACATACTCAACCGTTGCGTTAAATATTTCGCCAGGCAGCGACGGGACACTCACCCGAACTTGCTCGCCAACTTGAATTTCTTGCGTCAATGCTTCGGGTACGTCCAACATCACCCACAGCTTAGCGGGTTCTGAGATAACAAACAAAGGCATTTCGGCTGCCTGATCAGGTCGAACTTCTTGGCCAGGAGTCATTCGCCTATCAACTATGAGGCCACCCACGGGTGCAATCAATTGAAACCTTTGATCGATGATCTTACCCGCCAATGAGCCATAGGCGCGCTCTTTACTTAAGGTTCTTTCTCTTTCGTTTCTCGCGCGTGCGAAATCGGCTTCTGCAGATTGCAGGTCTTTTTGCGGTATCACTCCAGCGTTGGCTAAATCACGCGCTCGTTGGAGCTGTTTGTCGGCAAGCGCTAAATCTGTTTCGGATCTTCGGGCCTCGGCCTGCGTTATGCCGTAATCCGGGGACGAAATCACCGCCAGTACATCGCCTTTTTTTACTGTCGCGCCAGGGCTGGCTCGTATTTCTAAGACTCGCCCGGCTAAAGGTGAAAGAACGCGGGCCGTACGGGTTTCATCCCAACTAGTTCTGCCATTGATCCGGACAAAGCTTTCTCGCTCTTGCTTTGCTTCAATTGTTACGAGAGTCGCCAGTTGAGGGCTGTCTTTCGCAAAGGTAATTGTGTCACCAGTGACGCTTGGCGCGCTAATTTTCGCAACTGCCGGTTCAGTGGTAACTTCTTGCTGCTTTTCACACCCACTCAGGACAGTTGTGATGCTAAGCAGTAGTGAGATCGCGGTAGTAGAGAAAGCAAAAGGAGTGTATTTGTACATGATCTATTGGTCTTTAGCCTTCGATGGTGGCTTTGTAGACGTACAAAGCCCGAGCGTAATCCGCTTGCGCCGCAGCCGTTTCAACTAAAACAGCATTGAATTGGCGTCTTGAATCAAATAAATCTGTGAGGTTTGCAGCACCTCTGGTGTAGGCATATTCAATGGCCTGGGATGCTTTATTCACTTCTGGTAACGTCGTATTGAATAGGCGTTCTAGGCGATCTTTAGCGCTATTGAGTTGCCCGTAAGCTGCGTCAATTTCATATTGAATCTGTGCTTTGATTCGAAGTACATCGCCCTCGGCGATTGATAATTCTGTGCCTGCACGCAAGATATCACCCGTGTAGTCATTATTGGTGAATAACGGTACCGACGCGCTTAGCCCAAACACTCTACCGCCAAATGAAGGCGCGCGCTCGGTTTGAGCGCCTAGAGTGATATCTCTGGTCGTTTGACTTTTTGCAATTGCCAAAGCCCGCTCGGCGGCTCTAACTCTTAACTGAGCAGCCAATAAGTCGCTACGATTAGCTATCGCTTTTTCTGTAGCGATGGCGTTTGCTAGCAGGGATAGTGCGGGCGTTTGTTGAGCAATAAAAGCTAGATCCGGAAGTTGATCCGATGCTAAAAGTATATTGCCTTCCAGTGCTAAAAGCGACGCCAATTTAAATTGCGCTTGCAGCAGATTGTTCTCAGAACTTCGAACTTCATTAGTCGCTCTAGATTGTTCTACGCTTAGGCGAGAAACATCTGCGCTCGCGATGTCGCCAGCCTTTAATCGCTTCGATGCGCCGTCGAGTAATCGCTTAAAGTTCGAGTCGTTTTCCTGGCTAAGAGCGAGACTTCTTTGGGCAAGCATTAAATCAACGTAAATGCTAGCAGCGACGATTTTTTGCTGCCT
>JAYWIG010000077.1:0-15986 GCA_043789035.1 Betaproteobacteria bacterium | reverse complement strand
TCATGATTTGCGGTGGTGCCAACATAATTTCTTTTGCGCCGTAACGCTCTAGCGCTTCTCTGGGTGAATACCAAACACTAGCATCAGCTTCTTGCCCGTCATGCACAGCATGTACATCTGCATGAATCGCGCCCACAAAAAATCGTGTATCGAAACGCTTAGTCATCATCGCGGGCACTTTGGGTGTGATCCAGCGCGACAAAGGCAACAAATCACGCCCATGAATTCGAACACCCGTTTCCTCGAATGTCTCTCTACAAGCCGCCACAAACATTGATGCAGCTTGTCGCAACGAGATGTCATGTTCGCCCAATAAAACTCGTGGGTCTCCCGACAGGCCAAGGGCATCGATTTGTTCGTCAGACGCATCGGCTTCATCAACTTTGCCGCCGGGAAAAACATAAGCGCTGTTCAGCACTGTCGTGCTGGTACCTCTTCTTAGCAAGAACACTTCTAGCCCACCTGCTTTCGCGTCTCTTACAAGTACTACCGATGCTGCATCACGAGGAACACCTTCGACGACTTTATTTTGAAGCACAGTCACATCAACCCTCTTTGTTCATTACGAATTATCAAACTCTGGGGGGTTACAAAACACCCCGTCTATCGGCCAATAGAAACATTTCATTACTTGGCTTACGGTTTAGCCCTTATCAAACCAAAAATGCGGTGGTAACTTGCTGGTTCCCCTTTTAAATCGGAATCCATCATGACACAACTTAAAAACATCGCCCAGGTAGCACTCCGTTCTACAGTCGGTGCGCTCTTCGTTGCAGCCACTAGTTTTACCTTCGCGCAGAGCGTGATAGCTCCCAATACACCGCGAATCGATGCCCGAGAGCAGCGTCAAGATGCACGAATCGACCAAGGTGTTGCCAGTGGTCAACTCACCTCAAGAGAGGCTGCCCGCCTGAATGCAAGAGAAACTCGTATTCAACAAATGGAAGCCAGTGCGAAAGCCGATGGTACGGCTACGAAAGCGGAACGTTCACAGATTCGCCACATACAGGACAACACAAGCAAAGCCATTTACCGTCAAAAGCATGACGGTCAAGTCGACCTCAACCACGATGGCAAGCGAGACAAGCGTGTGAAGTATTAAATGGTTGAACCCGATTCGATTACTTCGACATATTTACAAACTCGACCACGTCATCGAGCACTGGGGCCAACCACCGCATGGGTGCTCCCAACGCAGCAACCAAAGTCACGTGATTTACTCGCTCATAAAGTTTAAAAGTTGTTGAAGCACCTGCGGTTTTCAAACGATTATGCAGCCCCACGGTATTTCGTTGCGGGTTCACCAGCGAATCTTCTTTTGCTGCACCTAGGAAAGTTCGAGGCGAAGATGCAGCAGCATAATCAATCGATTGCGAACCTGCCGGATAATTCGGGTGAAAAAATACTGGCTGGGTATCAGGGTTGGTCATTGGTAAGAAATCATAAGGCCCCGCCAACCCGATAAAACCAGCTAGCTCTGAGGGTGAGCGCCCCACCACTTTTAGCCAGCGAGCATCAAGTGCCAACATCGACGCGTTATAAGCACCCGCGCTATGCCCCATTACAAATACCCGCTTAGGGTTACCGCCAAACGTCGCGGCTTTGTCTAAGCCAAAGCTAAGCGCCAAAGCGCAATCGCTTAAAAAATCGGGGTAACGAACCTCAGGGTACAAACGATAATCGGCAATTAAGGCAAGAATGCCGCGCGACGCAAGTGCTTCACCGACAAACTTGTAATCGGCTTTCTCGCCACGAGTCCAAGACCCGCCGTAAAAGAATACAACTACAGGGTAGCCACCCACCGGAACAGCGGTAGTTGGCGTATATACGTCGAGCTTATGGCGCGATGCAGAACCGTAGGCTACATCGGAGGTAAGTTTATGACTGCTGCTAGGCACCAAAGAATTCAAAACACCTAAGGGTGAGCAACCAGAAAGCAAGGCCAATACAAAAGCTGGAAGCAGTTTGAGCGTCAAAAGAATAGTTTTCATAGGCGCATTGTTAAACATTTTATGTCGGTTGGAATAGCATTTTCATAACATACGAGCTTCGCTACAATGACTTTTACGTTAGAAGCCTAGGGAAACTCAATGAATAGTCGGCGCACCTTGATTAAGACGGGCTTGGCAGCCAGCTCCGCAATGATGCTTAACGCTCAAACGCTTAATGCCCAAAACACCCCAGTCAAAGTCATCATCCCATTTCCGGCGGGCGGAGGAGGAGATACACTTGCTCGACTAATGCTTTTACCAGCCGTTGCGAACTATTCTGGCACGCCTAATGTTGTTTTCGAGAACATCGGAGGCGCGGGTGGTAACTTGGGGGCGATGGCAGCTCTGAGGGCTGATCGAGGTAGTGAAACCTTCTTGTACGGTACTAACGGCACTCACGCCATCAATCAAACGCTGTACGCAAAGCCTGGCTTTAACGCGATAAATGATTTTGAACCGGTAAGTAGATTAAGCTCGATTGCACTGCTTGTAGTGGTTCGGCCAAACTTAAACGTAAACTCTTTAGCCGACTTGCTCAAACTCTTAAGAAGTAGTCCAGGCAAGTTCACCTACGGTTCTGGGGGCAATGGCACTACATCACATTTAGCCATGGAATCGCTCAAGGCCCAAGCAGGTTTGCATGTGGTGCACGTGCCGTATCGAGGTGGGGCACAAGCCATTACCGATTTAATCGGCGGGCAAGTCGATATGATGATTGAGATTTCCGCCGATGCGGCACCTCAAGTCAAAGCGGATCGAATTCGCGCATTAGGCGTGAGCACTCTCACCCGCTTGCCCGGTTTTGATGTGCTACCCACAATTGCCGAATCTGGAGTGCCGGGTTTTGATGTGAGCGCTTGGGACGCTGTGTTTATGCCAAAGCTTCAAGGGTCGGCCAATCAGGCGTCAATTGAAAAAATGAATCGTTCAGTCCGCGCAGCGCTAAGTGATTCAAAGCTGAAAGAGCAGCTTCTTGCCAGAGGTGCAGTGCCAACGCCTAGCTCACCGGACGAACTAAAACGCTTCGTTACCGCGGAGATCGAGCGATGGGCTGTAGCCATCAAACGCTCTGGTGCGAAAATCGATTAACCTTAAGGTAACGCAATGTACGGACAATCATGGATAGGTTTGCCATCAGCAACACCAAACGCAGCCCAACAAACCCAAAACTATTTTCAAGCAGTCGATAATTTCACCAAAGTTTTCGCGATAAAAGCGGGGGACAGCGTTTTGATACTTGCTGACCCACAACTCGATTCAAGGGTAATCGATGCGGTAGTCGGCCTTGCCAAAGTGCGTGGTGCTTCCGTACGCATTTTCATGGAGCCAAGCCCCAGGGTCACCGAAGTACCCGAGGCCGCCAAGGCTTTACTTGAAAAAGCAAGCTTTGTCGTTTCAACTTGGTTTTGCTCGATTATTGACCCATTCTGTATTGCGATGCGCCGCAAAGGCCAGCGTTGGGTGAAAATTACTTACTTTCGTAATCTCGATTTACTACACACCGCACAAGCAAGGTTTCCTCTTGATGTAATGGGTGAGATTACCAAAGCAACAGCCAATCGATATCCACTTAACTCAGAATTCGATCTTCACTTTACCGACACCCGAGGTTCAGATTTCAAAATTCATTTCACTGCTGAAATGCGCAACAACCAACTGGCAACGAACCGCTGGCGCGGGAAAATGACCGCTGAAGAGCCGGGGGCATATGTGCATTACCTGCCCTCACACGGCCCCAATTTGTGGGACCACAACTCAGTAAAGAATGATCTTTCTATACCCACCAAGATGAGCGGAGTGTTGTATCCGCAATGGGCGGTTGGTTTTGCTAAACCATTTTCAGAACGCATCGCCGTACATTTCGAAGGCGAATACATCAGCTTGGTGAATGGGGAATCGGAGGAAGCCATTATTCTTCGAGACATGCTGATAGGCGGCAGAATGATCGAAGGTGGTGGCTGTGGCTTTAACCCAAAAGCACCGCGCCACGCGATTTACCCAGCAGGCTCGAACGCACCCGGTGCACTGCACTTTGGTATTGATCTCACGAAACCAAGTGACTACATTCGGCGCATGATGCCCGACTGGGAAGAACCACCAGTGCACATGGATTTAGTTATGCTCGATATGACAGTTCATGCCGGTGGCAATAGGCTTATCGACAAAGGTTTTTTATGTGCGCTTAAAGACGAGCAAGTGGTTAGTTTAGCAAGTCAATACGGTGACGCGGTAGATCTGCTGGAGGGCCAAGTCTTTTAAACTACAAATGCTTGTTTACGCTTTCATCAGCCCAATATTTGCACCACCCACTGCGTTAAAAGCAGCAAGCCCTGGCAAAACGGTGCCCAAGTTAGCTTGCGGGTTTAACCACTTCAATAGCGAGCCCGCATATTGAGTAACCGATATACTTGGAATCCAGCGCCCTTGAAATTCCCAACTCTTCGCTGGGTCGGCGGCATCATTAATACCACCAAGAGTTAAGTTCGGGTATTGCCCAATGAGTGCTTTTGTATTCACGCCCGAACCGATCACAAGCTGCTCATTGCCCCATGCATGATCTGTTCCGCCGCTACTATTTGGTTTAAACGTACGACCGAAATCAGATGCTGTAAATAACGTCACTTTATCTGCCATTCCCATGTTTTTTAGCGCGGCATAGAAAGCTGCAACCGAACGCCCAATATCGGCCATCAGAGTGCCATGAGCACCGAGCTGAGCGCTATGGGTATCAAAGCCACCAAGGCTCACAAAATAGATATGCCTGGAGCCACCTAGCGCAGTTCGTCCGGACTCAACCATTTTTGCAACTTGGTAAAGTTGCTTTGCCAGACGAGTATTGTTCGGAGCTGCTAAGTTCGAAAATGCACTGTTGATAATTGCGCTTGAACCTGCATCTCCTGGCTTAAGTTTCACGATTGTTTCAAGCTTTTTACTTAGATCTAACGCAGCACGTTGCTGATTAGCGTAGCTCGCATGAATAACATTGCCTATACTTTCGTTCATTAATGCTTCGAGCGCGGCCTTTCTTGCGTTTGGCTGGGTACCATTCCAGTAGCCGTTCAAACCGAAAGTTCCACCGGGCTCGGGTAATACCAGTTCATTATTGCGTGAACCACCGCCAAATCGTGTATTGCCAGCAAACGAGACAACTTGATTGAAATCATTCTGTTCAGCAGCTAAACCTCCCCAACCAGTCTGAGAAATGGTTGTTGTAGCGGCGTTTTCCCATTGGCGCTGTTGATCCGAATGTGAGAACAAACTCTCCGGTACAAGGCTTGCATCATTTTGCTTACGCCAAGTCACGTACTGCGCCTGGGTCATCGGTTTGGAGAGAGGGCCAACATTATGCACAACCGCCATCGCATTATCGTCCCACACATTAGTGAGTGGTGCCAAGCCAGGATGCAAACCAAACCGGGTGTTACTTAAGGGTTGCAAAGCATTCAACGGTAACGCTAGCGAACCACGAACACTAGAGTATTGCGTATAGCCCGAGCCTGCCACGGAATCATCCATGGGCACCACCATATTCATGCCATCGTTGCCACCAAATAGGAACAAACACACAAGGGCTTTGTAGTCACTGCTTTGGGCCTGTGCATCTAGCGGCGCAAACATGCTTGCCCCAGAACCTAACGAAATAGTGGCAGCACCACCAGCAAGGGAACGCAGGAAGCCTCGACGCTCGAACCCATCAATTCTAGAATTTTTAGACATGAATAACCTATCGTTGAACTTGAAAGTGAGGAGATGAAATAAGCAAGTAAGCGGCGGTTTTAACTCGCTCACGTTGCCAGTTCGATTGATTATTTGCGTCAGTTAACCAAGTATCCGCAGAGGTATAAGCATTAAGGGCGATAGCGATTGCGGCTCGGCCTGCGGTACCGACTTTACTGCCAGTCAAAAGTCTATCCATGCGATCTATTAGCTTAGTTGTATCGCTCGCGTCGGACTCAAAGGCGGAGTAACTGAGCAATGTGCCAGTACTTCCGACAAGATCGGTTTTAGCAGCCACACCTTTGCCTTTGTCATACCACCAATAAACCAAGTCATTGGCAAAGTTGGTCCAGCCCATACTTGTATTCGCGTTGACTAGCTGAAACTGTGGCGCAACTACCCCGGGATTGCCAGGCAGTGGATAATCTGGCGCGTAGAAATTAAATACTGACGGGCTATTGAACACCGGTTGCGACAGGTTTGAGCCCCAACCGTACTTACCCATTCGCTCACCATCGGTATATCCGTTCATCGCTCTTACGGCGCTCACCATCATTACAATGGGCTCCCGAAGCTTACCCGCAC
Source organism: Betaproteobacteria bacterium (assembly GCA_043789035.1). GTDB lineage: Bacteria > Pseudomonadota > Gammaproteobacteria > Burkholderiales > Burkholderiaceae_E > JAYWIG01. The sequence goes on along the minus strand of JAYWIG010000077.1, from coordinate 9,693 downwards.
TGGCGCTATCAAAAGTAGTGTCATTGCGAGCTTCGTCATCGAGCAGCACTGCAGCCATAGTGGCTTGCATATCGCCCTTTTCGCCAGACCCAAAGGTTTCATATTTACCGCTAACAAACGCATTCGAAACCCGTGAGATATAAGCCGGACTGGGGTTACTAGACACAAAGAACTGAATCAATTGTTTGCCAATAAACGGCGCAATGTTTGGGTGATTGATCAACGAATCTAAAACCGCATCTAATGCTCTTTGAGAACTGTGTCCTGCGGCTAAGGTGACTCCATTGAGCAACTTTCGGGCAAGCTTGTCGTGCGCTGACTCCACCGCAACCATACTGCCCTTCAGGTAAGTAGGGTTCTTCCAACCACAGTTGCTGGTACACCATGCATTTATACCGCCAGCGGGGTATGTCCACCCTGTTAAAGCAAAAGCATATTCACGAACAGCGTCGTTATCATAAGTTGCCTCACACTTACGGTTCTTGAGCGTTCCGTCGATGTTTAACTGGCATGTGCCAACGCTGAAAAGTTGCAGCAGTTCACGGGCAAAATTTTCATTCGGGTCTGACGCATCATTGTTCACCATGTTGAGATACTCTCCCATGACAGGGTGAGTCGCAGCGACCTTCAACACTTCGCGGTAGTTTGTAAAAGCCACATCACGAATTTTTTGCTGATAATCGGCTAAACCATACAGTCCACTCACCTCTACTTCGCTGGTTACAATAATCTGAGATAACGCCAAAGCAACACGCTGACGCAATTGATCTGTCCCTATGGACGCATGTTTAAAAAATTCAAGCTTAATGAGATCGCTGGAATACCAATCGCGCCAACAATTGTCGCGAGCGGGGGTGCCAGAGGCGAATTGATCGCAGAAACCTGTGTTCTTATCACTCCATTTATGAATCGCATCCTTATCGCGAAAACCATAGGTTGACACAGGCATTAAGAATTGCTCTGCAAGCCATCTCCGCGGCCCCTTTGCTTTAGCCTCCACCATACCAGCTTCGGTAGCTCCGAAGCTTGCTTGCTGCAACAGTCTAAAGGCGCCTTTCTCTGACAGGAGGGTTTCAGGTGGCGCATTCTGTAAAGCAGCCTGAGTGGGGCCGGTTAGGGCAACAGTCCCTTTTGATGAGGCACTCGCAATATCTGTAGCAACAATATCGCCTGGAATAATCTGCGCCGGGTTTGTACCGTTCGTAGTTACAGCATTTTGAGCTGCATTCGAAGAGTCTCCACCACTTCCACTACAAGCAGTTAAGGCGAGTAGCGCAATACAAACCAGTAATCGATAAAACATCTTGGGCAAACTCCTGTTGGAAACGCATGCGGATTAACTGCAATTGCTTCGTGGCGAAAATTTCCCGGCTGCGAACTACTTATATTTATTCTTCAGTGTGAATTTTCTAACAAAAAAAGTAGCCCTTCTTACCGACAATGCGCCAAAAGCCACCGTTTGTCGGTTGGTTTAAACAAATCATCGGAGAGACAGATATCCCTATTCGCTATTGTCGATGTAAAGCACAGTAACAATTTCATAACAACTTCAACGTTTTCACACCGATACAATTGTTGTCTTCAAACCTGTGTCTTTTAGAGGCCACTTAGGCTTCATTTACCGCAAAAGGAAGGATATTCCCATGCGCGATATTCATCAGCTTCTTATTGATATTGATCAAAGTAATCACCCAGAAAGTTTAGCGAACAGACACCTATGGCTCATAGAATTTATCGCTTGGATTCGTGATGATGAAAATAGGCAAGAGAATTCAGTACAGCAGAGAATTGAGTTTTTTCTAGATACGATTGACAGTAACCAAGCCTACCAACAATCGATTAAGAAGTACTGGTCTGCACTTGCAAAGAGTGTAGATTTTTCTGCGCTGTTGGCTGATTTTGGTTTCGCACCTAGAGCCGCGTTTTTTAGTGCGTTGGCCGCTCGTGTGCGTCGAAAAATAGTGCCCAAAACTCCGGAAACAAATAACGCGGCCGAATTATTCGAACTCGTATTCCACAAGCCAAGCGATACCCGATGGTTAGCTGATCTTGATCAAAAAACGCTAGCACGCACCGGTCGTTTGCTAAGCGTTCCATCAATGCGAAATAACGACAGCAGCGAATTTACTTATGAATTGACGGAGTGGGAAAGCGCGCTTCTGGACTCGATTACCTATTGCTCAAGCCAAATTTCAGCATCTGGATTCTCATCGGATTTACGCCTTAAACAAAACGACGCAAATACTACACATCTCGCATTTCACAGCTTGGCAAGCGACGTTCAAGCCTTCAGAAGTGCTTACTTGAATCGCTTAAACCGACCGATTAATCTAGCTCTCTGCGCCTCGAATTTAAGTGAAACCTTAGAGAGTTGTCGATTGAGTGCGAGTTCGGTATATTTACATTTACAAGAATATGGCGTCTCAGTCGGTACCGTGTTTCAAGTAAGGCAATTACGGGAGCGAATTGTTCGACTCAAGGATTTGATCGATTGCCTTTTGGCCGATTCTCCCCGATCTAATGAGGCAAGCACGGCCAGGCTGCTTTCCAGAATGGTTAGTCAGCTCAACGAGATGTCCAGCATTCGTGCATTACTCCGCGCGAATACACCAATGTTGGCCGCGAAGATTACCAAGCAAAGCGCTGAAACGGGTGAGCGATACATTACAAGAGACGCCTCTCAGTTTAGATCTATGCTGGCCAAAGCAATCGGCGGCGGTGCCATTGTTTCACTCACCACTTGGGCCAAATTTGCATTAGCCGGAGTCGCTGTTTCGGTATTTTGGGACGGTTTTCTAAGCAGCATGAATTACGCAATCAGCTTCATAGTGATTCAGCTCATGCACCTAACTTTAGCTACCAAACAACCTGCGATGACAGCAGCTGCTATTGCGGCCAAACTAAACGACATCGCCCACGCAGGGGCGCTCCACGAGTTCGTAGATGAAGTCGCTAATGTTGTTCGATCCCAAGTCATCGCCGTGTTTGGCAACCTTTTAATGGTAATTCCCTGCGTCGTTCTTATTAACTTTGGAATGGAGTATTTTCTGCAAAGCACAATGCTCAATCAAGCGAAAGCAACTCAGGTTTTTGATGACCTAAACATTTTTGGCCCTTCACTTCTGTTTGCGGTGTTTACGGGTTTAATTTTGTTCGCTTCGAGCATGATTGCAGGATGGGTTGAGAATTGGTTTGTGTTGAATCGAATTGAGTCGGCCCTACGCTTCAACCCTCGAATTTCTCATATATTAGGTAGTCGACGGGCAGACAGTTGGGCATGCTTCTGGCGCGACAACGTCTCCGGTATTGCCGCCTGCGTTTCGCTCGCGTTGATGCTTGGATTAGTACCTGCATTTGCAACATTCTTTGGCATAGGGCTACAGGTAAGGCATGTGACGTTATCAGCGGGGCAATTAGCCGCAGCAGCAAGTACATTTGACACCAAAGTTTTTACTATGCCTGCTTTTTGGTTCGCTGTCATTAGCATTCCCATTATTGGCTTAGCAAACATTGGCATTAGCTTCTATTGCTCATTTAGGCTGGCAGTAAAAGCCAATTCGGTAACACAAGCAGATCAAATCAAAATTAGAAAAGCAGTTTTTCAGCGTCTAAGCACCAAACCGAGTAGCTTTATATGGCCCGTTCGCAAGGCTGCGCTACCTAAAAAAGGAGCAGTACACTGAGCAGATAGCGAGATTATGAAAATCCCTATTCTCCCGCGCTTTGCAGTTTACTTGGCTGGCGCTTCTCAATAGCAAACTTAAACAAAGCCGCACTGCGGTAAAAGCCGTGGGCAAACTTGCTATAGGGCATTGTGAGAAATAACGCCATTACAACCGCAAGGTGAACACATAGCAAGATAGGCATCGCCACTGAGCCGCGAGAAAGCATGAGCGCCAAACCCGTACTTGCGATCAAAAATAGTAAGGCAATAAACCCCATATCCATGGTCTTTTGCTCAGGGTCGCCATGAAGTACATGACGCTTTTGCTTTAATTGCCATAGTCCCAGAGTTCCAACGACCATCGCGATACCACCGGGAATACCTAACAACTTAGGCAAAGTGAAAAAACCGTAAGGCGCTTGCCAACCGAAGGCGTAGTGAAAAATCGTCGCCACACTGGTGGACGCAAAGCACAGCATAAAACCGTAGAAAGTGTAATGATGAAAACGCTTACGACTGTGTGTGAATTCATCGTCTGCGTTATTACATCCTTCGCCATGCCCACCATCGAGATACTTCAACTTTAGTGCAGCATGCGCGGCCTCGGCTCTTGCGGCGGCAGCATCGCTGGGCTTTAAGACCATATCGCCGCTTGATGCAGGTGCTACTTGCGACCAAAACTTTCCGATCCCTACCGCTAAGACTAGTGCCGAGAATAAAAATACCGGTGCAAACAATGAAACCATCAGACCGTGAGGAAAAATACCGTAAAACCCTGCTTCAGGTGACTGAAACAAAGAACCTTGGCTTGCTGCCGCAAGCACTAAGAATAAAGCTAACGCAAAAGAAACACTCAACGCGAACATTAAACCGTTGTGGCGATATAAACCACCTAACGCACTAGGCCAAGCATAGTCCCCGTAAGTTTTAACGCGGACCTGCGCCATTGCCCTCGGAACGTTCACTGCAAATTCATGAGGTGGTGCATATTGGCAAGCATGGAGGCAGGCACCGCAGTTATGACACAAATTCGCCAAGTAATGGGTATCGGCTGTATTAAAGTCTAGGCGCCTAGTCATGCCCTGAAACACTGCGCAAAAGCCTTCGCAATATCGACAGGCATTACAAATTGTCAAAATGCGATCTACTTCTGCTTCGGCCTTCTGGTCTGCAGAGTAGCGCCCTGCGCCAAGCGCGGCGGCTTCTTGGGTTAACGATTCAAATTGCTGCATATTCTGCTTCTCTAGACTTTATTTTCTTCACTGCATTGGCAGCATTTACGCCAGCCATTCGGCCAAACGCCGTACCGATTGACATGCCAACACCGGCGGTATAACCTTTGCCAAGGACGTTGCCAGACATCATTTCACCGGCCACAAATAAGTTCTCACTGGGCACACCATTGAAATGCACTGCGGTGCCCTCGTCAGTTTTCAAACTCAAGTAAGTAAATGTCACGCCTGGCCGAACGGCGTAGGCATAAAAAGGTCCCTTGTTGATCGGCAGTGCCCAATGGGTTTTCGCGGGTTCAATGCCTTCAGTATGGCAATCGTCGAGCGCTGTGTGATCAAACGTGCCGACTTTGCAAGCGGCGTTGTAATCCTTCATTGTTTTCATGAAGGATGTTACGTCGAGGTTTAGCTTCTGCGCCAGCTCCTCTAAGCTGTCCGCTTTGGTGGCGGGGAAAACAGGCGGCATAAAACGCCCAATCGCTTTGCTGTCGATAATGGAGTAAGCCGTTTGCCCTTGCTGCAACGCTACCAATCGGCCCCAGATCGCATAGCGCTTCGGCCAAAAATCTTCGCCTTCATCGTGGAAACGCTTCGCGGCTAAATTCACTACAACGCCCAATGATACACAATCAATTCGTGTACAAATACCGCCGTCATACAGAGGAGCTCGGGCATCAATCGCCACCATGTGCGCTTGGGTCGGATCCCCAATACTATCTGCGCCTGCCTCGATCATAAACTTCAACAAAGTGCCATCGTTAAAACGCGTGCCCCGAATGAGAAAGTTATCCGCTGGATGCTCGCCAAACTCATTCACGCCCCACGCTTCGCGAAGCCACTCTCGATTCGATTCAAACCCACCCGCCGCAAGCACGCAAGTTTTAGCTTCGATGCGTTCGCCGCTTTTTGTAATCGCTGCGAGAAAATTACCGTCATGAATATCTAAGCTTTGGATTGGGGTCTCATACCGAATTTGTATGCCTAGCTTTTCTGCGCTGCGATAGTAAGCATTGACAAGCGCTTTGCCACCGCCCATAAAAAAGGCATTCGTCTTAGCGGTGTGTAGAGCGCCAGATAAAGAAGGTTGAAACCGTACGCCGTGCTTTTGCATCCACGGCCTGCAAGTTGACGAATCTCGAATAACACGCCTTGCGAGCTTTTCATCAGTCAAACCACCGGTGGTTTTCAGTAGATCTTGCCAATACTCTTCTTCGGTATAGCTATCAACCAAAACATCTTGTGGGCCATTATGCATACAGCGAAGGTTGCGTGTATGTTGAGAGTTACCCCCACGCCATTCACGCGGCGAAGCCTCTAGCAACATGACAGAAGCGCCTGCTTCTCTCGCCATTAACGCAGCACATAACGCCGCATTTCCACCGCCAACCACTAACACATCAACCATGTTTAGAACTCAGTTCGAATCGACCATAACTCAGGAAAAAAGCGATGCTCAGTCACATGCTTTAACCAACTCACACCAACTGGACCGCCAGTGCCCAGCTTTAAACCGATTAAGCGCTGTACGGATACAATATGCTGCCAACGATATTGCGACATATTATCTGCCAACATGACCAGCTCTTCGCCTAAACGATACAACTTGTTGTCGGGGTTTGGATTCTCGTAAACTTCTAGCCATGCTTTCTCAACCGATGGGTTTATGTTATAGGGTTCAGCAAAAAATTGATTAAACCCTAAGGGCTAATCGTCGACAGCATATCCCAACAAAATGAGTTAGCGTAATAGTCGCGGCTAAGTGCGGCACTCTTGGCTATTTACTTGCTTTAAACTGAATAAATCGGACCCGATACTATGTAACAGCTTTTTTCTGCATAAACTCTGGGCGCTTCCAGGTGCCATTAGCCATGATGTCTTTCAAAATCATCACCGAGTTCCAAACATCTTCGAAGCTAATGTACAAGGACGCAAAACCAAAACGCAAAATATTCGGTGCTCGAAAATCGCCAATGACGCCGCGAGCGATATGTGCTTGGATAATCGCGTAGCCATGCGGATGGGTTAACGACACCTGGCTACCTCGCTGCGAAGGGTCTCGCGGCGAAGCCATGCCAAAGTTAAACTCCCCTAGCTCCTGATCTACCAAATCAACAAAGAGCGATGTGAGTGCTACGCTTTTTTGTCTCAGCAGCTGCATATCCACGCCATCGAAGGCCTCCAAAGCCGCTTCTAAAGCTATCAACCCGAGCTGCGGAGCTGTACCGCACAACATTCGATCCATCCCATCGCCCGGCACATAGTCATGCACAAAATCAAAAGGCTTCTTGTGGCCGTGCCAACCTGTCAAGGGTTGATTCAACGCTTGATGATGACGCTCTGCAACGAATACGAATGCAGGCGCGCCGGGGCCACCATTCAAATATTTATAACCACAGCCGACTGCAAAGTCTGCATCGCAGCCATTCAAATCGCAAGGCATTGCACCGGCTGTGTGGGCCAAATCCCAAACAATCAAAGCACCGACTTCATGAGCTCGCTTTGTAACGGCTGCCATATCATAAAACTTACCCGACTTGTAGTTCACATGTGTCAATGAAACAATAGCCACATCGTCGGAAATTGCCACCAATAAATCATCAGGTTCGACAGCCACAAATTCGGCACTCATTAACTCGGCAACCCCGCTGCCGATATAAACATCTGTAGGGAAGTTGCCAATTTCGCCGAGTATGCGTTTTCGGCCAGGCTTCATTCGAAGTGCAGACACCAACACCTTAAACAGGTTCACTGAAATCGAATCGGCAACAATTACCTCATTCGCTTTCGCGCCAATGAGCTGTGCAATAAGCCTGCCAACTCGTTGCGGAGCTGGGTACCAGTCGGCATCGTTCCATGATCGAATTAAACCGAGCGCCCATTCTTGCTCGATTGCGCGAGTCATTCTCGGCGGTACAGATTTCGGCATCGCTCCTAACGAATTGCCATCTAAATAGATAACGCCATCCGGCAATTGAAACCGATCGCGACAATGGGCGAGACGGTCTTTTACATCTACGGCCTGAACGTCAGCTAAAGAGATAGTTTTGAGCATGAACTTTTATGGATTGGTTCGAATGACGGCAATGTTAAGGCATGAAATAAATAGCGGTAAACTTAGGCCCTTTCAACCCTTAACAGCCATATAAGTATTCAAAATGCCCACAGACAGCCAAATCGCCCAAGCCTATGAAATTCAAGCCATCCGTCAGACCATCGAAAATTGGGTTGTTTGGCGCGATTCCGGCAACTGGGATAGATTTGCGACGGTTTGGCATCCAGACGGCCATATGATGGCGACGTGGTTCCAAGGCCCGTTCGCAGATTTCATTCGGGTCAGTAAAGAAGGCTGGGCAAAGGGCGTCAGCATCTTGCATTTCTTAGGCGGAAACTCAGTCGATTTAAATGGCGATAGAGCGATTTCCCAAACCAAAATGACGATATCGCAGCGAGGCATGGTTGAAGGTGAGGATGGCCCGGTACTTTGCGATGTAGTCTGCACGGGCCGTTTCTACGACTTTATGCAAAAGCACGAAGGCCAATGGAAGGTACTACATCGCCAACCTATTTATGAAAAAGATCGCCTCGACCCGGTTGACCCTTCTGCAAAATTGCGACTTGATACTCAAGCATTAGCCACCTTTCCCGAAGGTTACCGCCACCTTGCCTATATACAAACTCGCATTGGCTACACTGTAAAAATGGATATGCCCATGCTCAAAGGCAAAGACGTTGAAAACCTTTATGAGCGCGGCACAGCTTGGCTTGCAGGCGGTGCGCTCGTTCGGTAGAGCCACCCCCAAACAAACCCCCTAAACCTTTTTCTTGTCCTTTGGCAGTGGGATAACCAAAGTTCCTGGGGTACTTACGTAATACCGACCAAAGCTTTGTAGCGATTGATGGGCTATGGACATTGCAGTTTGGCCCCGGCGATTCGCTGCACGATAAAAATGCTTTGTATTTCGCGGCTAGCCCAAAAGAAGAGGCCGGCGGCCTATTTGGCTCAATACGCTTTATCGCGTGAAATCCTAGAGTAAATGGTTATGACTAACTTGAAAAATAGGCTCATCTTGCTTCCGATTTGCTATGCGATAGGGGCATGGGGCAATGGGGCAGGCTCAGCTTTGGCCTAAACAAGCCAAGCCCGAGAGCAACTCATTCAGCCCTTAGAAACACTCCAAAAAGAACTCGAGAAACTTAAAAGTGAACTCTCCGAGGTTCGAATAAACCAAGCAAAGTTGAAGAGAAAGCAACTGCGGCGAGTGCTCAGGCGTAAGAAGTAAAAACCGATATTGCCAACCTTGCGAGCGAGCAATCAAAGCCAAAGCGGGTTTCTGCCACCACGATCACGGGTTACGGCGAATCAAATTACGACCGTTACAAAAAAAAGCGCAGCAAATCAATTTAATGTTCGCCGAGTTGTGATTGGTGTTAACTATCGTTTCAATGAATCGACCAAACTCGTTACCGAACTCGAATTCGAATTCGAAAACGGCGTCACATCAACCACAGACCCCGGTGAAGTTGCTATCGAGCAAGCCTATATCGACCATCAACTCAACCAAAAATTCAGCTTAAGAGGTGGGCTATTCTGGGTACCTATGGCCTGACGCTCGGCAGCGGCGTATTTAGCGATAAAACTAGGCACAGAGGACTGACTAATGGTTTCGGCTTACCGATTAATGCCAACCCCAAAGTAACCTTATGGGATATTCGTGCACGCTTAACGATTAATTCGGTCGAATGCAATAATGCTGGCATCAATAAAAAGGAAATATATGAAGGGCGATGCAAAAGTAA
>JAYWIG010000076.1:0-4266 GCA_043789035.1 Betaproteobacteria bacterium | reverse complement strand
TCATCAAGGAGCCTCCGCCAACTCCTGTTAAGCCAATGGCTAAACCGACAAGGGCTCCTGTGAGAATGAGACCAATGAACTTGTTTCCGAGTTCAAAGGTGTTAAGGAGTGTTGAGAAGTCCATGATTGTGTCGAGCGATTTGAGTTGTTTGGTGTGGCACCAATGAGCAAAATATAAGGGGCGTTTGCGTTAGCAAAACTGGCGGACATTCGACAATCAGGAGCGCTTAAAGTTTGCAAGGTTTGAGCAAAATGTTGAGCATTTTTATGCCCGGCATCAGCTACCCAAGTCACAGGTGTATCGGGAGCAAGGCCTAGCGCCAAAAGGCAACCTTTGATGCGGCTTGCTGCACTTGCTGCCATATAAATTGCGCCAGAACCAGCGGCAACAATGGGACGGGCCCACTGGGTACCTATCAAGTCGCCTTGCTGAACTTGTGGTGTTGCGAGAACAAAGTTGCGTTGTTGACCTCGGCGAGTTAGGGGCGTCTTAATACTGGCGTGAGCTGCTTGAGCAGAAGTGATACCGGAGACGACTTCAAATTCAATACCTGCTTCGTTAAGTGCGTCAATCTCTTCTTCCGCGCGGCCGAAAACCAGCGGGTCACCACCTTTTAACCGTACAACATTCTTACCCTTTTGCTGAGCAATTAAACCTTGCTCTATCAAGATGGTGTTGATATCGACTTGGCGTGCACTGTGTTGGCCAGCGCGCTTACCCACAGCAATCTTTGTTGCTCTCGGTGCAAGCTCAATCACTTCATCGCTCACAAGCGCATCGAAAATTAATACGTCGGCATTCGCAATAATTTTCGCCGCTCTTAGCGTCAATAAATCAATAGGGCCAGGGCCACTGCCAACTAAGTAAACCGTTATCATGCTCGTTGCTCGATTACACCTCGGCTTTAGCCGAAATAGGATAAGATTTTTGATAGCCCGTGCTAAACGCATTCAATGATGCTTTTGCAAGTACTAAGTCTTGATCATCGCGTAAAGCGAAGCTATTAAAACCACATCTCGATAGATAAAACAGCTGATCAATAGTGACATCGCCCACCGCTCTTAGCTCGCCGGTAAATTTATAGCGATCACGAAGCAGTTTGGCGGTTGAATAACCTCGGCCATCGGTAAACGCATCGAAGGTTATCTCTACGGTTTTGTAGCGAGGTAAATCTGCAACTATAGTTTCAACTTCCGTGGCTACCGTAAGTGTTAATGTTTCTGCAGCATTGGCGTTTGCTTGAATCAAGTCGCCTATTCTATTAATCAACTTGGGCATAAACAGCCTCCTTAAACGGCTCTAAACCCACCCGTGCAACTACATCGACAAAGGCCTCCGATTTCGATGTTCGAACTTCAAGGTAGCGTTCTATTAAACGCTCGACTGCATCAGGAACATCGGCGCGTGAAAGTGACGGGCCAATAATCTTGCCGATCGCGGCTTTATCTTGTGCCGACGCGCCTGATTGCCGGCCACCAAGGGTAATTTGATACCACTCCTCGCCGTTCTTATCGACACCTAAAATCCCGATATGCCCGACATGATGATGGCCGCAAGCATTGATGCAACCGGAGATATTCAAGTCGAGATTGCCAATATCTTCCTGCGTGGCAATATCATCGAAGCGTTCGGTAATGGCTTGGGCCACAGGAATTGAAACCGCATTGGCTAGCGAGCAAAAGTCGCCACCGGGGCAGCAAATAATGTTGCCGATCAAACCGATATTTGGCGTAGCTAATCGAGCCGCTTTTAATGCTGTCCAAACTTCGTGCAACTTGGCGGTTTCAACATCGGCAAGAATAATGTTTTGCTCGTGGCTAATACGCAATTCGCCAAACGAATAGTCTCTCGATAACTTAGCCACTTGCCGAAGCTCATTCGATGTCATGTCACCTGGCGCTACACCGTTGCGTTTTACAGAAATGCTGACTGCTGAATATCCCGCTACCCGATGTGCTTGTACGTTGCGTTGCATCCAACGCTCAAAACTCGGCTCGCTTTGGCGAAGCAGGGTAATGAAGCTGTCGGTCGCATGTAGTGTTTTGTATTGCGGCTTGCTAAAGCGTTGGCTTACGTAATCTAAGCGTTCTTGGCTAACTGTAAGTACACCGTCTTTGTGATGCAACCATTCCTCTTCAACATCTTTTGTGAACTCGGAAACACCCGTTTCTTTTAACAAAATTTTGATACGTGCTTTGTACTTGTTATCCCTTCGACCGTAGCGGTTGTACACCCTAAGAATCGAATCGAGATACGAAAGCAGATGTTGCCAAGGTAAAAATTCGCGTACGACTTGCCCAACGATTGGCGTACGGCCCAAGCCACCGCCAACAAACACGCGAAAGCCAATTTCGCCGTTCTCGTCGAGTTTGGCTTCCAGACCAATGTCGTGTACTTGGATGGCGGCTCTATCTTTGGTAGCGCCACTTAACGCGATTTTGAATTTACGGGGTAGAAAGGCAAACTCAGGGTGAAAGGTCGACCATTGACGTATCAATTCAGCCCATACAAATGGGTTCACAATTTCATCGGGTGCCACCCCTGCAAAGTGATCAGTAGTGGTGTTACGAATGCAATTGCCGCTGGTTTGAATCGCATGCATTTGCACGGTTGCCAACTCGGCCAGTAAATCAGGTACTTTGGCCAATTCAGGCCAATTGAATTGAAAGTTTTGGCGAGTTGTAAGATGAACATAGCCGCGGTCGTACTTGTCAGCCAAATCGGCAACCTTATCTAACTGGGTTGCGTTCAATAGCCCATAGGGCACAGCGACCCGTAACATCGGCGCTTGACGCTGAATGTAGAGGCCGTTTTGCAGACGCAAGGGCTTGAACTCTTCTTCGCCAAGTTTGCCGGCTAAAAAGCGCTCGGTTTGTTCTCTAAACTGCGTAACGCGCTCGTTGACCAAGGTTTGGTCTATGTGGTCATATGTATACATGTGCTGCACTTTATAGATCGTCCATATATCTATAAACTACTTTGTTTCTTTGTTGGCCAAACAATTAGTTATATATAAAATCAACTTATGAATTTGCAGCAACTTCGATACCTTCGCGAAACGATTCGCAACGACTTCAATTTAACTACTGCGGCTGCCGTGCTGTTTACCTCGCAGCCGGGCATTAGCAAAGCCATACGTGAGCTGGAGGAGGAGTTGGGCGTGGTGATCTTCAGGCGGCAGGCCAAGCGGCTACTAGGCCTTACTGATGAGGGAGTCGAAATTGCCAAAGTTGCCGAGAGGCTGCTTACCGAAGCCGATAACCTGAAGCGGGTGGCGACGGAATTTAAGCAAGGTGACGAAGGTGAATTGCAGATTGCGGCAACCCACACCCAAGCTCGTTACACCTTACCCGCTGCGATCATGGCATTGAAAAAGCAGTTTCCAAAGGTGACGATTCGAATTCGGCAGGGCACACCAAGCCAAATTGTGACGATGCTCAAACAAGGTGAGGCGGATTTTGGTATTGCTACCGAAGCGCTGTCGACGGATTTAGAACTGACTGCCGAAAAGCTATTTTCTTGGCAGCATGTGGTCATTGCGCCGCCGGGCCATCCAATTTTGAGTGAAACATCAGTCACTCCTACAAGCATTGTGAATTACCCTATCGTCACTTATGGCAAAGAGTTTGCCGGGCGCTCCCGAATTGACGCTGTTTTTGCCGCTCAAGGATTAACGCCGAATGTAGTACTTGAAGCAAGCGATTCAGACGTGATTAAAACATATGTCGCGTTAGGCTTGGGCTTGGGCGTTGTTTCAGAATTAGCGGTCGAGAAAGGTGCTCCCTCTTTGGCATTTAAACCGACACTATTCGATAACCAAACCTTTGTGGCATATCGTAAAGGGCGCTTGCTTAAGCGATTTGAACAACTGTTTATTAAATCTCTTGCTGATCAACAATAAACGACTATTTCGCCAAATCACGCATGGCTTTTTCTAAGCCTTGGATGGTGATCGGATACATTTTGTCCGACATCAACTGCTTAATGACGGATACCGATTGGCGATATTCCCATACTCCTTCAGGTTCGGGATTGAGCCAAGCATACTTCGGGTAACGCTCGATCAAGCGGCGTAACCAAATAGCGCCTGGCTCTTCATTGTTGTATTCGACGGAGCCACCCGCTTGCAAAATTTCGTAAGGGCTCATGGTCGCGTCTCCAACAAAGATCAATCGATAGTCAGAGTTGTACTTGCGAATAATGTCCCATGTCATATGGCGTTCTGCTTGGCGACGACGGTTATGCTTCCATACAAAGTCGTAAAC
>JAYWIG010000075.1:0-16066 GCA_043789035.1 Betaproteobacteria bacterium | reverse complement strand
CATGTAGGCTACCCAACGTATCGTTGACCAGTCGAGCTGGAGTAGCCTCCCTTACTCGAACACTGCCTTGGGCAGTAATGCCTTGCTCAAACATTCTCAACTCAGTGTCGAACAAATGCGGATTCAAGCGTGCATGGGGACGACGCAAACGAGTAGTCAACTCCCATCTCTGCCCGGGCATCAATCGATTAGGAGCGCCGTTAAACCAACTCAACTTTATTAATCGACCTTTGGGGCACCAAGATTGCTCGCCCTCACAAGACTCGATAAAGAACTCAAAACTAACACCACGCTCGAACAACGAAGGTAGGCTATCTATAACTCCAATAAGCCTAAAATTGCTGCCTTCAATCGATTCAGGAACCACCGCCTTTAACCGATCTTGTGCCCTGTAGGTAACGAAGCTTGCCTGAGCTGATACAAAGAAAACGGACCAAAGAGCTATTAGCAGCCAATTAGGCAATGTTCTTGCAACTTTGGAGGTAAGGTGCTTCAAACCAGCAAGTACCACAGCGGAACCCACACAGATACTCAGTAAACCTAGAAGCAATGCCATTGGTAGGGCGCTGAATTGATGAATTAACAACGTGCCAAAAACAGTACTTAACTGAGCAATAACCCCAATCGAAATTCGCATGCAATTAGGTTAAAGCACACACGCGCAGCCTTCTACTAGCTCAAAGCCTCAGCCAGTTGTCTAGGCCCTTTGGGCAATCGCTAAGCGAGGCAAGATTCGAGCAACGTTTGCGTTAGTTTGGGTTTTAATTACCTCCGGAGAAACATCGCGTAAGCTAGCCAAGGTATCGGCAATCCGCATCACCTCCATAGGCTCGTTTCGCTTGGGGTGCAACCATGCAGGCGAAATGTCAGGCGAGTCAGTTTCTACAATTATTGCTTCGAGTGGAAGTGCCTGCGCCAATCGTCGAATTTGCAAGGCCCGAGTGAACGTCATCGCCCCGCCAAATCCCAAGACGCAGTTTAAATCTATGAACGTTTTAGCTTGTTGCTCGCTGCCATTAAATGCATGTGCGATAGCCGAAACTGGTTTAAAGCGCCGCAATTGTTTCAAGATGCCGTCTTGCGCCTTGCGAACATGCATAATCACCGGAAGATCGAACTCTTTAGCGATTTTGAGTTGCTCAATAAAGAAATAGTTCTGCGTTTCTTGATCTACACCAGGGACAAAACCGTCCAAGCCAATTTCTCCGATTCCAATAAAAAGAGGATCAGCCATTGCTTGAATAACTGCAACTCGGAGCAAATCGATATCGCCAGTTTTAGCTTTATGGACGAAAATCGGGTGAATCCCCAACGCATAAACAACATAAGGCATTTGCCCCGACCGGGCCTTAAGCAACGTAGTTGCACTTAAGTTCGCTACCTTGCCAAAGTTATCTACTTCGACTGCTGGATTCACAATGGTACGAACACCGGCCGTATAGGCCCGTAGCAGTACTTCATCACGATCTGCATCAAACTCCGACGCGTCTAAATGACAGTGACTATCTATCATGGCTTGCTTGCAATAGGCTTAGAGCTTAGTCTCTACCAAACGCCCTTCATGCAATGTCAACACTCGATGCGCTAGCCCTGCTAACTCAAGATCATGAGTGACAACAATAAATGCAGTCTGCAAATCGCGATTTAAAGACTGCATCAATGCAAACATCTGGCGTGCCGTATGCCTATCTAAATTACCGGTAGGCTCATCTGCCAAAACACATGCAGGCTGCGCCACCAATGCCCGCGCAAGTGCAACACGTTGACGCTCGCCACCCGACAATTCGCCGGGTAAGTGAGCTGCGCGCTTTGCAAGACCAACCTTATCCAAGATAAGTTCAGCCGCTTTTTGAGCTTGAAGAGCCGGCATGCGACGAATGCGCAACGGCATCGCAATGTTCTCAAGCGCAGTAAACTCAGGCAACAGGTGATGGAACTGGTACACAAAACCTAAGGATTCATTACGCATTTGCCCGCGCACGGTTTCAGAAGCACGGCTGAATGATATTCCATTCAGCTGAACCTCGCCCGAGGTCGCGTCATCTAAACCGCCGAGCACATGCAGCAACGTACTCTTGCCGGTACCGGAAGCACCAACGATGGCGATGAATTCTCCCACTGCAACATTAATCTCAGCATTTTTCAAAACCTCGATTGCCTGCGGCCCATCGCCATACACTTTGGAAATCGCACTGGCTTGCAAAATCATCTGGTTACCGTTTGAAACACTATTCATAGCGCAAAGCCTCTGCAGGGCGAGTTTTCGAAGCACGCCAACTCGGATAAATCGTCGCAAGCAAAGCTAACACTGAAGATACAACGGCGATAAAAGTCACATCTTGCCAATGCAAATCGCTCGGCAAGTAGCTAATGAAATAAACGCCCGACGGCAGGATTTGAAAACCAAACAGGCTTTCGATAAAAGCAGAAACAGATCGCACATTCAATGCAATCAATACACCTAAGGAAACCCCCGCAAATGTGCCCAAAAGCCCCACCGCGGAGCCCTGCACCATAAATATCTTCATGATCGAAGATGGCGGTGCGCCTAAGGTTCTAAGGATGGCAATATCCGACTGCTTATCGGTTACAGTCATCACCAACATTGACACTAAGTTAAATGCCGCCACAGCAATGATGAGCATCAAAATAATAAACATCATGCGCTTTTCGATTTGCACTGCGGCAAACCAATTGCGGTTCTCGCGGGACCAATCGCGCACCATTAAATTTGCCGGTAAGGTACCTGCAATTTGCTGAGCAATCTCTGGTGCTTCAAGCATTTTGTCGGTTACAAGGCGAACGCCCGATACGCCATCGACCCGAAAAAGTTTCCCAGCATCGGTTATGTGAGCCAGAATAAGCGACGAGTCGTATTCATAGTGCCCTGATTCAAACAACCCAACAACTGTAAACTGCCTGAGTCTCGGCACTACACCCGCCGGCGTCAACGTGCCTTGAGGGGCAATCAACGCCAATTTATCGCCAACACCTAGCCCGAGTTGGTTCGACAAAGATTTACCGATCATGATCCCAAACTCGCCAGGTACTAAGTCGGTGAGCTTACCTTTGACCAAGGTTTTAACGAACTCCGAAACCTTTCCCTCCTCTGCAGGGTCGACACCACGAACCAGTACGCCACGAACAATGTCTTCGTAACTCAACATAGCTTGCCCTGCAACATAAGGCGCGGCCGCCAATACACGAGGGTTTTTCTTCGCTACTTCAGCGACCGGCTTCCAATCGATAAGCGGCTCGCGGACCGCGCTTACTTCAATGTGGCTAAGCACCGAGAGCATACGATCGCGAACCTCTTTCTGAAAACCATTCATCACCGAGAGCACAATGATGAGCGCCGCCACACCAAGGGCTATTCCTGCAATCGATAAGCCAGAGATAAAAGAAATGAACCCATTTCGGCGACCTACGCCTCGAATTGCTCGGGTATAACGTAGACCTATTAGCCATTCATAGCCAAGGTTTGAAATTCTGTGATTACTCAAAAACGATCTTTACAAAAATGACAACGAGACACATCCAACACATTGTGACTAAGAAGCCAAGCCACACACAGCTTACAAATCAATTTGCCATAGAATTTTCCCATGAATGACACAATGCTCTTAAAAACAGCCTTCCAGAACACATCTGCTACTCAACTACAAGAGACACTATCGCAAGTGGAAGCAACATTGACCAATGCGAGTCAGGTCGTGATCTGCCCTTTATCCTTACCTGACGCCAACTGGCCAGAGGGCTTAAAACACTTAAATAGCCTCGCTAAAAACGCTTTATCCAATCTACTTCAAGCGCGATCAATAGACATTTTCAATTTTGACGATGACGCTATTCAAAAGGTTGGAGTAGGCGAGGCCATTGTCTTTCGTTTGCTCGGATTTCAAGCGCCAGATAGCCCAGCAGCATTTTCAGCGACTTCAATTACCCCGCCGTACATTGCGATTCGCCCAGTCAGCCTGCATGCTGGCCGCGATCATGTGGTGCTAAAGCAGAGCGACGGCAGCTATGCAAGCAACATTCAACTGGAGCAGCTTGCTGCGGCCATCAAACCGCTTTTTGATCAATATGGCTTAGCATTACACACACCTTATTCGGCGGATACTTCCCCGACCCAAAGAGCACGCTGGTTCATTACTCCAACAACCGATGAAGGCAAGCAATTTTTTGAACTTTCCACTAGCGACTCTCAACAAGCTCTAGGAAGAAACATCGATGCCTATATGGCTAAAGGCCAAAGTGCTAGGCGTTGGCGTCAGCTTGAAACGGAAATTCAAATGACTTGGTTTGACCACCCAGTTAATTCTGCCTTGCGATCAAAAAATCTTGATCAACTTAACTCGATTTGGATCGACGGCAGTATTAGCTCGTCACCGAAAAGACCACTGTGGCTTAATCATATTGAATCACATCGCCCGGCATTGGCCGAACTGGCTAACTTTTGGGGGTTACACATGCCCATTACTCTTCAGACTGACAATGTGGGTAGTTTACGAGTTTGTGATGACTGGCAAGGCCGCCTCTACGGTGATGCATTAGCGTGGCTACAAGCATGGGAACTTTTTTTAGGGCACCAAGAAAATTTATTGCCAAACAATCTGGTCATCTTTGCTGGTGAAACGTCCTTTATGATCGTAAAACCCCGCGAAGATTCACTGAAAAGAAAAGTAAGTTCATTTTTTCAGTCTCTTTCGGCGAAAACTGCGCTTAATCGCCCTGAAGTAATCAAAGTGTTCGGTTTATGAAACGTCAAACCATCAGCTATATTGATCGAAGCAGCGTTCATTCATCGGAGTTAAAGCAGAAAGCAATTCAAAGCCAATTAGTGACCCAGGGTATTCCCGCGCTTATCGCGCAGCTAGGTGCCGACCGAGGTCTGACTTCGATTAGTGATTTTGACTATAACTTAAGCCGCTTACTTGCGCCTCAGGGCTTGCTAAACATCAACACCGCAGCAAGGCTACTGCTGGAGGCAATCCAAGCCAATCAAAAGTTGCTCATAGTCGCGGATTATGATTGCGATGGAGCAACTGCCTGCGCAGTCATGATTCGAGGCCTTCGTATGATGGGTGCAATCGTTGATTACGCAGTGCCAAATAGATTTACCCACGGCTATGGCCTAAGCCCTGAATTGGTGGCAGAGGTTGCCCTCCACCCTCGCCTTGGAAAACCCGATTGGATTATTACGGTAGACAACGGTATTGCCAGCGTCGACGGTGTCGACAAAGCCGCGCAACTTGGCATTCAAGTTCTCATTACTGACCATCATTTACCTGGCTCGAAACTGCCAAAAGCTGCAAGCATCGTTAATCCGAATCAAGTGGGATGCGACTTTCAAAGTAAAGCACTCGCCGGTGTCGGCGTTGCCTTGTATGTTCTGCTTGCGATGCGCGCAATTCGCCGTGTGGAACAACCAGAGCAGCAAGATGCGCCTATTCAAGAATTGCTCGACTTAGTCGCATTAGGCACCGTAGCTGACGTTGTTAAACTAGACCATAACAACAGAATTTTGGTAAATGCTGGGCTTGAACGAATACGTGCAGGCAAATGCCAACCTGGTGTGCGCGCGCTTTTCGAAATTTCCAAACGCAATTGGCGTCAAGCTTGCGCCAGTGATTTGGGGTTTAGTATTGGCCCTCGCATTAACGCAGCAGGTCGCCTACAAGACATCACATTGGGTATCGAATGCTTATTAAGCAATGACATAGGTCAGGCAAGCGCACTGGCGGAGCAATTACATTGCGTCAACCTTCAGCGCCGCGATCTTCAGCAGCAAATGCAAGAGCAAGCGGATTTGGCACAAGCAAACAGTATATCGATAGATCAAAAGGTCCTCGTCGTATTCAACGAAACCTGGCATGAAGGGTTAGTTGGGTTAGTAGCCGGTAAGCTTAAAGAAGAGCACTATCGCCCCTGCATTGCGTTTGCGCCAAGTGCAGCAGACCCTCAATGGCTAAAAGGGTCAGGGCGTTCGGTTAATGGAGTTCACCTGAGGGACTATCTTGATCTCATCTCAAAAAGCTCACCACTTTTAACAACCGAACATTTACCTCGCTTTGGTGGTCATGCGATGGCGGCAGGCCTAACTTTGCATCGCGATAGTTTGCCTTTATTTACACAACTTGCGCAACAAGTTGCACAAATAACGATTGCAGATCATTTGCTAAAAGCGATCAAGTTTGTTGACCAAAGCCCTTCGCCCGATCGACTAAATATCGAAACAGCCGAGCTTTTAATGCTCCAGCCTTGGGGGCCAGGATTTGAGGAGCCTTTGTTTAAAGGCGATTTCCGCGTGCTGTCGCAGCAAGTTTTGCAAGGCAAACACTCAAAATTGACGTTAACGCCGATTGGTACTTTTTCACCTAAAAAAAACATCGACGCAATATACTTTGATTACGCAGAAAGTATCAGTGGCGACATCTCATTAGTGTACCGTCTCGCGGTTAACCAATTCAACGCTTTGAAATCTCTACAGCTCATCATCGAAGCCATTTTGTAGAAAACGTGGCAACGCGGCTACCTTCCTATTACCGTTAACGATTTTTTTTCGACCGTTCACCCAATTCAGTGATAAATCACAATGCTCGACGGCTTTGCGCAACTCAGAATATACAAAGCTGAGAAAGAGATCGTGTACCTAAAACATTTTGGCCTTAAGGGCAAACCTTTTCTAGTTTCTCCTGAAACGGAGTCGTTCTTCCTAGGCGGCTCTAGGAAGTCCATTTTCGAATCGATTTCATATGTCGTTCAAAATGAAGAAGGCATTTTTAAGGTTACAGGTGAAGTCGGAAGTGGGAAAACCACTGTTTGCCGATATTTGCTAAAAACTCTTTCCCCTAAAGAATACAAAATCATCTATATTGCCGATCCATCGCTAACTCGCGAACAAATGATGTTTGCTCTCTCTGATGGTTTAGACATAGAGGCTTCGAGAAACTCACCTGAAACGCTTGTACTTAACCTGCAAAAGCGCTTGGCCCATCTTCATAAAACAGGTCGGCGAGTTTTACTGCTGATCGACGAAGCTCATGCGATGCCGGAAGAAACTCTGGATCAAATTCGTTTGATTTCCCAAATCGAAGCCAGTGGCAGCAAATTAATGCGGGTCGCACTTTTTGGACCAGAAGAGTTAGATCACAACCTAGCACTGCCAGAATTAAGAGCGGTTAGAGATCGAATTACGCAGAGCTTCCGTCTAAAACGTCTTGCTGTTGATGATATCTCTGCGTATTTGAAATTCAAGCTTGAATCGGTCGGTTATGACGGGCCCTTAGTGTTTAGCCAAAATGCCACGAGAATCATTGCACGACTTACGAATGGTATTCCTCGTCGCATTAATATTGTTGCAGATAAAGCACTTTTGTCCGCAGCTCTCGATAATCGCTTCGAAGTTCAAAGCACTGACATAGCAGTGGCTGCAAAAGAAATCAAACTCGAACGCACCAGAACTAAAACTGATAACTGGATGGTTGGTATCGGTTCATTTTTTGCTGGTGCAGCTGTCGCCGTTGCTAGCCTTTCATTTGCTTTAAATCAAGGATGGGTGCAACTCAAACAAAAGAATGCAGCTTCGGTTTCAGCAACTGAAAATGAAACCTCAGGCACTAGCTCAGGCGGTGCCATCTTAGTCCCGCCTATCGCCTCCCCACCTGTCAGTGATCCATCGTCTAGCGCACCCTCGCCAGTGCCTTCTGCCAGTACGACATCGAAGGATCTTGATCCCAACAGTATTTTGTCGGGTGTCGCAGATGAAAAGACATCAGGCTTTGGTGCGCCCCAGCGCGCTCCTGAGTCAATAAGCGGCAAGTAAAGCAGCAAATACCCGCTATCAAACTAGACATTGCGCTCTAGTTAGCAGCCTAACTCGGGTTTTTCTAGTGTTTTCAGTTTGCGTTGCAACGCCAAAATTGCGCACAATAGTGAACTTTCAAAAACTAAAGCTGGAACACTGATTAATGAGCACTCAGGTCGAACGCGAATCGATGGAATACGACGTCGTTATTGTTGGAGGCGGCCCTGCTGGCTTAGCCTCAGCAATTCGACTTAAACAACTCGCTGCTGAAAAGAACCAAGAGATTAATGTTTGCGTTCTTGAAAAAGGATCCGAAGTTGGAGCGCATATTCTGTCGGGCGCTGTGATGGATCCAATCGCAATTACCGAGCTCTTTCCGAATTGGAAAGAACTTGGCGCTCCGTTAAACACCGAGGTTGCAGAAGACCGCTTCATGTTTTTGTCCGAGACGGGCCACAAAACGGTGCCAAACTGGATGCTGCCAGCGTGCTTTCAAAACCATGGCAACTATGTCATTAGCCTGTCTGACGTTGTTAAATGGTTGGGTGCCCAAGCAGAAGGTATGGGCGTTGAGATTTACCCCGGCTTTGCCGCAGCAGAGATTCTTTATCGCGATGACGGCTCGGTACGCGGCGTTGCAACAGGTAATTTAGGTGTTGGGCGCGACGGGAAACCGACCGATAATTTTCAGCTTGGTATGGAGCTACACGCAAAGTACACCCTATTTGCAGAAGGTGCTCGCGGCCATTTAGGCAAGCAGCTCATTTCAAAGTTTAAGCTTGACGCGGGTAAAGACCCACAAAGCTATGGCATTGGTATCAAAGAGTTGTGGGAAATTGAGCCCAGCAAACATAAGGCAGGCCTTGTTATTCACACAGCAGGTTGGCCGTTAGCAAACGACACCTACGGTGGTTCTTTTCTGTATCACCTCGAAGCTAACAAAGTCGCTGTAGGTTTTGTTCTAGGCCTTGCTTACAAAAACCCGTACTTGTCACCCTTCGATGAATTTCAGCGTTATAAAACCCACCCATCATTACGCGGCTTCTTCGAGGGCGGAAAGCGGCTGGCCTACGGTGCTAGAGCGATTACCGCTGGAGGCATCAACGCATTACCGGAAACTGTGTTTCCTGGGGGCGCATTGATTGGTTGTGATGCAGGCTACTTAAATGCATCGCGAATTAAAGGCAGCCATGCCGCAATCAAAACAGGGATGCTGGCAGCAGAGGCTGCTTTCGAAGCTGTTGGAGCTGGGCGCAGCTATGATGTTTTAAGCGCCTATCCAACAAATTTTAAAAACTCTTGGCTGTATGACGAACTTTATAAAGCCAGAAATTTTAAAGCAGCGATGGGCAAGGGGCTGTATACCGGAACCCTGCTAGTTGGTGTTGAGCAAGTGGTATTTGGCGGCAAAGCGCCATGGAGTTTCAGAGTCGATCATGCAGATCATGAATCGTTACGCCCGGCCTCTGAATTTACGCCGATCATTTATCCAAAGCCGGATGGCAAAATTAGTTTCGACAAACTTTCTTCTGTATTTATCTCCAATACCAATCACGAAGAGAATCAGCCGATTCATCTAACATTGAAGAACGATGATGTTCCGGTCAACATCAATTTAGCGAAATATGCCGGCCCTGAAGCTCGCTACTGCCCCGCTGGTGTTTATGAATATATAAAAACAGAAACCGGTGCGGATAAGTTGCAAATCAACGCTCAAAACTGCGTTCACTGCAAAACTTGCGATATCAAAGACCCAACCCAAAATATAGTCTGGGTAACTCCTGAAGGTGGTGGTGGACCAAACTATTCTGGCATGTAAATCAAAAACGGAAAACACAATAACCCGTTTTAGATTGGCATTGCCATCTAAAACGGGTTATTGCAAAACGAAACTAACCAGCCATGATGGGCGGGAATTTCCCGCCAAAACTAGCGGCTAAATATAAGTTTTAGCCGCGTGCGTCGCCGTATCCGCCGCCACCGCCGCCGCCGCCGCGGTAACCACCGCCGCCGCCGCCGCCACCACGATATCCACCGCCGCCGCCGCCGTTACCGCCGCCGCCAGCACCGCCGCGAAAGCCACCGCCTCCGCCGCCACCACCACCGCCACCGCCGCCTGCGCCACCACGGAAGCCACCGCCACCGGTTTGCTCGCGAGCTTCGTTAACGACAAGGGCGCGCCCTTCGAGAGAAACGCCGTTAATTGCGTTAATTGCTGCTTGTGCCGCTTGTGCATTTGCCATAGTAACGAAAGCAAAACCGCGTGAGCGGCCTGTTTCCCTATCCATAACGATACGCGCTTCAGTCACTTCACCGTGTGCTGCAAACATTTCGGTAAGTTGGGCATCGGTAGCCCGCCAGGGCAAATTGCCCACATAAATCTTGGTGCTCATCCACAGAATCCTAAAAAGCATCATCAATCATTGCATCTCAGGAATCCTAAGAGAAGTCAAAAGCGACCAGAAAATGCAATACCGAGAAGTAAATATACATCTCACGCTGTGCTTAATACGTTTAAATCATACACTTTGCCCAGCGTACCTGTACTGTGCCACAAAGTTAATAAAGTAGCTAGTTTGTTCTGCTCAGGACACTAAGGTAATGTGGTTATTTATGCTTATAACAGCAAATTACTTACCCGCAAGCCCTAACCTTTCGACCAAAGCACGCTCTTTCGGAAACGTGTCCCGTACCCATTTTGTGTAATCTTCGGTATTTTTATACCAAGGCTCTTGATCGAGAGCCTCTAACACTTTCAGGTGCTCAGCTTCTTCCATACCTTTCTTAAAGGCGTCGTGAATGGTTTTCACTAGTGCGGGCTCCATGCCCTTTGGCCCGGCAATCCCGTAAGGAGACGTTGAAATAACATCCAAACCCAACTCAGTAGCCGTAGGTACAGTATTCCAACGCTTAGTTCGTTTTTCACCAAAAGTGACGAGTAAACGCATACGCCCGTCATTCACGTAAGGCCCCCAACCTGTTGCATCACTTTGCGCTTGCACATGCCCGCCCATCAAAGCTTGAACAAGGTCAGCATTACCCTTAAACGGCACATGGTTAAGCGCCACTTTTGCTTTGTCCGCCACTTCCTCCATTAATAGGTGGGGAGAAGTTCCAATACCCGTTGAACCGTAGTTCACTGCATTGGGCTTTAGCTTTGCAGCTTCTAGATATTCCTTAAATGTTTTGAAAGGAGAGTCAGCACGCACAACAACGCCAAAGGTATAGCCAGTCACTCCAATGATTGGCGTGAAATCTTTAATAGGATCCCAAACGGTTTTTTGCATGTGCGGAAGGCGCAACATGCCCATGGGGAATTGAGCCAAAGTGTAGCCGTCAGGCTTCGCTATTTGCGACATATTGCCAGGCCCCAACGTGCCCCCCGCCCCAGGTTGATTGACTACCAGTATTGGCTGCCCCAAGTGCTTAGACGTTGCCTCAGCCAACGCCCGTAAATGCCTATCTGTAGAGCCTCCAGGAGGCCAAGGGACAATCAATGTCACAGGGCGATTGGGATAAGCACCTGTCGATTGGGCCAAGGCAACCTTGGCGTTAATCGCAGAAAAAACCGTAACAACGGCCACTGCTGAAAAAATTACAAAAGAACTAGAGCTAATAGGCTTCAAAACACGTCTCCTCATTATTTTTTATAAAATCGCTTGCAGAAACAATTTAACTGTATAAAAATACAGGCATTGGTTTTTATACAGTTATTTCGAAAACTACAAAGCGAGGCACCTAATGCGAGATCTTACCGCTAGGCAACAAGAAATATTAGCGCTTATTAAAAAGCATATTGCCGATACGGGCTTTCCACCGACGCGGGCAGAAATTGCTGCGAAACTTGGGTTTAAATCCGCCAATGCTGCAGAAGAACACTTAAAAGCGATTGCTCGGAAAGGAATGATTGAGCTTACTTCCGGTACTTCCAGAGGTATTAAGCTGAAATTTATGCCAAATGGTGATCATGACGAAAGCTTGTTGCATAGTGCTGTGCGGGTTGCACTGTCGCTGCCCCTTATAGGGCGCGTGGCTGCAGGCAGCCCTATTTTGGCGCAAGAGCACATCGAAGCAAGCTATGCCATTGATCCAACCTTGTTTAGTGAAAAACCCGATTATCTTTTAAAAGTTCGAGGTATGAGTATGCGCGATGCGGGCATCTTGGAGGGCGACTTGCTGGCGGTTAGGCGCACCCAAGATGCTCGCAACGGGCAGATTATTGTGGCTCGGGTCGGTAGCGACGTTACCGTTAAACGTTTCCGTCGTCGCGCCGGTGTCATTGAATTGTTGCCTGAAAACCCAGAGTTCAAACCTATCGTACTCGATGAACGAGATCAAGACTTCGCCATTGAAGGTTTAGCAGTAGGCCTCGTACGTAACGCACAAAACTTTCAGTAAACATACAAGCTATTTTCATCATGCTAGCGCCAACGTCCACCGCAATTCATTCCAGCTTATGGCGAGCCGATCAATTAGGCTCGTTCGCAGCGCCTTGCGTCAGTAGCTATTTTAAAAAACTCGACGCTGAGTTGCCTGGCAATGGCTGGCCAACAGGCGTTGTCACAGAACTCATTGCCCGGGAATCTGGCATTGGCGAAATCAGGTTACTCATACCTGCGCTTAGGCAGCTCACAAGAGATAAAAAAACTGTTATTTTTTTAGGCGCACCTCACATTCCCTACGGACCAGCCTTAGCCAGCTTCGGCCTCGATTTAGCACATGTATTAGTCATTCAAGCCAATCAAGCGGCTGACCGTCTGTGGGCAGTTGAGCAAACCTTAAAAAGTGCCAGCTTTGGTGCGCTACTAGCTTGGCTACCGAAAGCACAACCTGCACATTTGCGTCGAATGCAATTAGCTGCAAATACGGCACAAGGCCCAGTGTTTTTATTCCGCCCTTTAAGTGCGCAGTTCGAGTCATCGCCCGCTCCATTACGTTTGTTATTGCAAGCAAAAGCAGATCAAAAAGTCGCGGTCCATTTACTCAAACGCCGTGGGCCAGTAATCGCGCAACCCATTGTGCTCGATCTTCCGCAACCTATGGCTGCCATTCAACTCAAGCCCAGCGTTAAACCTGCCGCTTCCGTACATAGCCACCCAACTTTGTACCACCCTTCATTACAAAATTCGTCACACAACATTCATCATGAAATTCATACCACTGCCCACTGAATGTCAGCGGCTTGAACAACTACCGAATGTTTGCCCATCGATTGCCGCAAACTTACGCTTAGTTGGTATTCAAAAGCCTGTAGATTTAAAAAAACAAGATGCTTATTCGCTTTATCAAACGCTGTGTGCAGTAACAGGCAAGCGCCATGATCCTTGCGTGATCGAGGTATTCATTTCTGCAATTCGTTATATGCAAGGCCAAGCGCCCCAATCGTGGTGGGTATTTACCGATGAACGTAAACATAAGCTGCAACAAAAAGCCTATGTTGAATTAGCTAATTAATCGCTATTAAGCGAATAGCCTCACATGCTTTGGTGCGCTCTCTATCTGCATTTGCTGCCACTCGAAGTATTTCAGCGTACAACAGTTGATTTACAACTGGCCATTTGCGACAAGCATAAAGTACTCATAGCAAGCAAAGCAGCCCAAGCACTCGGCGTGCACAGCGGCATTAAACGCGCTACCGCTCTCGCCTTAGCTCCTGATGTTGCTCTACTTGATCGCAGCATTACTAAAGAGCAAGAAGCGGTCATGCAGGTGGCTACATGGGCTTTGCAATTCACGCCTTGTGTGAGCATTGAAATGAGCCTTGAAGCCAAAGGCTTAGTGATGGAAATAGAACCTAGCTTGCGGCTGTTTAAGGGTCTAGAAAATCTACTCTCCCTGATTAAAACTGGGCTCGACTCACTTGGCTTTAGCGCTCAACTCGCTTGCACAACAACCCCTCTTGGCGCTTGGCTACTGGCACAACATTGCAATGGCATCGTGGCCGATCAGTCGGCGCACTTAAACCGACGATTAAGTGAAATGCCTCTCTCATTATTCCCCCAAGCTAGCCAACATTTAAGTGCACTGAACGCAATTGGTGCTCATAACTTAAAAGACATTGTGCAACTACCTCGTGCGGGTTTGAGTCGCCGCTTTGGTAAAGGCGTCTTAGAAGAGATCGATAAAGCCTTAGGGAAAACTCCCGATCCTAGAGAGTACTTCGAAGCACCCTTAGAGTTTCACAGCAAACTCGAACTAATGGCGCAGGTTGAAACATCGGAAGCCTTGTTATTTGCTGCCAAGCGTATGTTGGTTGAGCTAGCAGGTTGGTTATCGGCAAGGCACTGTGCTGTCAAGGCTTTTGAGCTGATCGCGGAGCATGATGATAGAGGCCCTAAACTTTCACTGCCAACAGTTTTCGAGATTCACTTTAGCGAACCCACCAGAGAAATTGCACGCTTAAGCGATTTACTCAGAGAAAAGCTCAATGTCCTCCAGCTCCGAGCACCGGCACACACATTGCAGTTGCACTGCACCGATGTGCATGTTCTGCCAAGTGCAACGGGGCATTTGTTTATGTTGCCCCAAACTGCGCAACAAAATCTGGGGCGCTTAGTCGAAAAATTACAAGCTCGGCTCGGCGCAAACCAAGTGCAGAAGATCAAACTCAATCCCGACTACCGGCCAGAATCTGCATTTGTTTTGCACAATTTCGAGATCACGACCAACAAAAGCTTAAGTGCTAAAGAGCCAGATGCTGAATATATAGCAACGCCTCAAGCACATAGCCTACCTAGGCCTCTTTGGTTGCTAGCCAAGCCACAACCGTTAGAGGAAAGAAATCAACGCCCTTTTTGGCAAGGTGCTTTGCAACTTCTTGCAGGGCCAGAACGTATAGAGGGTGGTTGGTGGGATAATCATTTCATTCAACGCGATTACTTTATTGCTGAAGACATCCAAAACAATTTGTACTGGATTTATCGCGAGCGCGGCAATCATAAGCAAAATATAGAGCCGGGCTGGTTCATGCAAGGCCGCTTCGGATAAGCGCTTTTTAAAAACAAAGAATAGATGATTTATTTTCTCCACGGCAATGGCTTTCCTGCTGGCTGCTATACACAGTTTTTAGACTGTTTGAGAAACGCCACCTCAGTGTTCGAAGAACCACTTCTAACATCGCCTATCAATTGCCCACCTCAGCAAAGATGGTTCACGATGCGTGATCAGGCCATTGCTCGTATCGAGCTATTGATCAATGAAAATTCAGAACGACTAGCTAAAGGCGAGAAATTGCATTTAGTAGGCCACTCCATGGGTGGTTACCTGCAAATGATGGCGGCAAAAAAAACCATCGAACAAACGTTCGACTTTCAAAACGCTCTTGGCGCAATCGTACTGATTGACTCCCCGGTTCCACTTGGTTGGCGAGGCTTATTGCTTAAAACACTTCAAGCCACGTCGCTATCAACAAAAGGAGGCCCTGCCCCAATCGCCGCCAAACGTCGATACCAATGGTCGACGATTGAGGAAGCCACTCGTTTTTTTGCCGCAAAACCATTCACCCAAGGCTGGCATAGCGGAGTATTGAAAGACTTTACAAGCCATGCCTTAACGAAAATTAACGATGGCAGCTTCGAGCTCACTGTTCCCCGCCAAGTCGAAAGTGATATTTATGCCTACACCACCGCAGCAGAGGCAGTACAGGCACTCTACTACCTGAGAGAAAAGAACATTTCGCCATTCTTCATTGCAGGCAGCAACTCAATTGAAGTGGGTTTGGCTGGGCGACAGAAGACTTACAACCTATTTCGAGGTCAGCTCGAAGTCATCGAAGGTAGCCACCTGATTCCGTTCGAAGAACCTAAGCGCTGCGCCAATGCGGTACTAAATTTTCTGAAACTGAAATCGTTCAAGGCTTAAACAATTTTCATCAAAGACTTCAGCACCTTTCGAACTGCTGGGCTAGCCTCACCCGCACGAATTAGTGCTGCCGCCAACGAGAACTGAGTGCGGACGACACCCCGCTCATGGCTGAATGCTTTGAATCCATAGTGGCCATGGGCATTACCTATGCCAGAATTATTAATGCCACCGAACGGCAATCTGCTATGCAAAAACTGAATCACCGCGTGGTTAACGCAGGCACCGCCTGAAGCCGTCTGCGTTAACACTTTGTCGACAACCTCATCTGTTTTGCTATAAACATATAACGATAAAGGTTTTGGGCCAGCGTTTATTGTTGAGATCACGTCATCAATATTGCTGTAGCTAATCACGGGAAGCACTGGGCCAAAAATTTCCTCTTTCATGATGCGCGCA
>JAYWIG010000074.1:0-16146 GCA_043789035.1 Betaproteobacteria bacterium | reverse complement strand
TACCTTTTATCGAAAGCGCAATGAACCCGGTTGCTCTTTCCAGCGCCAAAGCTGCAGGTCTGTGGCAGTTCATTCCCTCAACTGGGAAGCAGTACAACCTCAACCAAGACTTCTGGGTCGATAACCGCCGTGACGTTGTTCAATCTACCCGAGCGGCACTTGATTATCTACAAAAAATCTATGCAATGCACGGCAACGATTGGTTTTTAGCGCTGGCTTCATATAACTGGGGGGAAGGCTCGGTTGGAAGAGCCATCAAGAAGAATAAAGCTGTCGGTAAACCCACGGATTATCTAAGCTTAGATATGCCCAATGAAACAAGGCATTACATTCCAAAACTCATCGCCATTAAAAACATCTTAGCTAGATCGGCCGAGATGGGCGTCGTTTTACCCCCGCTACCCAATCGGGCGTATTTCGTAACCATAGAAAAAACTCGTCCGATCGATTTAAAGTTAGCGGCGAAGTTTGCAGGCATGAGTGTTGATGACTTTGTGGCGCTGAACCCAGCGCACAATCGCCCCGTAATTGCAGCGAGCAAAAACAACGAAATCAAAATCCCAGCCGATAAGCTCAAAGGGTTTATCGCGGCTGTCGAAGAGCATAGCGATGCCCAGCGAATTTTTGCG
The DNA here is from genome assembly GCA_043789035.1 of Betaproteobacteria bacterium. GTDB lineage: Bacteria > Pseudomonadota > Gammaproteobacteria > Burkholderiales > Burkholderiaceae_E > JAYWIG01. The sequence continues at coordinate 15,517 of JAYWIG010000074.1, read as the reverse complement.
AGCTGGCAGCCGCATACGATGTTGGCCGGGGAAACACTTGAATCGCTAGCAACAAGGGGTAACGTGAGTGTTGCAGAGCTGCGCAAAGCCAATGGGCTAAAAGCCGAGACCAGAGTTATAGCCGGTACGAGAATCATTGCCCCACAAAAAGCTGTGGCTGATGAGACCAAGGTCGAGAGCTTCGTAGCACCAAGAGTTTATGAGCAAGTTGATCAGGCGGCTGCCTATCATCGTGTAGGCAAAAAAGAAACGCTTGCCGGCATCGCCGGCCGATACGGCGTCAGTGAAGGAGAGCTGAAGGCTTGGAACGGTGTAAAAACGGCCCATCGGGGCTCCAGTTTGATAGTGCGCCAGGCCCGTACGCAAACTTTACTCACCACTGAAACTGGGGAACGTTCCGTTGTAAAGAATATCGTCAAAGCCGTCTATCGAGCTCCTGAGCCTGAAGTCGTTGAAGCGCCAAAGAAGAGCGATAAATCGAAGGTCGAAAAGCCCAGCAAAGTAGCCAAGGTAACAAAGAAGGAAACCTCAAAGGTAGCTGCAAAAACAAAGCCAGCGAAATACAAAACCGCGAATACTAAAACAGACAAACTAGGCGACAAAAAGCAAATAGCCAAGGCGGTCGATAAAAAAGCGAAAAAAGGCTAACTCTGGAGCTTGGCGGCGACGCCTCGGATAGCATCTGCCATCGCTACATCTTGCAGATTCTGCCTAGCAGATAATCCTTCTATAACACTTTGTTGGTTGGCGCTAGGCTGATTTTGGCTTAACTTACGTTTCGCTTCGAGATGTTCAATCGAAATCTCGACACCCACAATAGCGCTCATTAATCGCTCAATGTACTCGGCAGGAGCGTCATCTACCGACCACGGATGACTTAAACTTCGCTCTTGAGTATCTGTTAAAGAGTGCATTAATGCATGCAGTCCCGGGCCGTCTTGAATCAAACGGATAGCGCCGTGAATATGGACGGCTTCATAATTCCAGGTTGGAACAACCTTGGCATCCACTTTCTTCGTTGCATATAAAGACGGGCTAATGTAAGCCTGAACACCCAAAAAAACCACCAAGGCCTTATCACTACTTTCGAGATCTCTCCACAGTGGGTTAGCACGCGCGACATGGCCACGCAGTACCCGACCAGGCATTACACTCGAACTTGACGCGCTAGGATCGCCTATATCAACCAAATGCAGAGGAATGTGATTCGCATTTAAAGCTTCGCCTTGGCGAGTCACAATAGTGGCCAACGGGTTAACTTCGATCAAACGGCTAATTACGGCAAGATCAGTTACGTCAAATTGCTTAGGAATGTACATCGGCAGGTTCTCAAAAGGTGGTTCAACTACGCTCTAGATTCAAACCAACGTATCATCGCGGGCTTCAGCGTGTTCTTAACGCATTTTAAGCGGAGTATTCTCATGGGCTTTCTCGACGGTAAAAGAATTTTGATTATGGGACTGTTGTCAAACAGATCAATCGCATACGGCATAGCAAAGTCATGCCATGCGCAAGGCGCACAACTGGCGTTCACCTATCAAAACGAACGTTTTAAGGGCCGGGTTGAAGACATGGCGGCAGAGTTCGGCTCTAAAGTTGTGTTCGAGTGCGATGTCGGAAGCGATGAGCAAATCGATTCGTTATTCGCAGAGCTGGGTAAGCAGTGGGATGGTCTAGAAGGCTTAGTACACGCCATAGCTTTTGCGCCGCGTGAAGCGATTGCAGGCGACTTTCTTGAAGGTGCAAGCCGTGAGTCGTTCCGCATTGCGCATGATGTCTCAGCGTATAGCTTTATCGGAATAGCCAAAGCGGCACTACCTATGATGCAAGGCAGAAACGCCGCCATGCTAACAATGAGTTACTTGGGTTCAGTCAAAATGGTTCCCAACTACAACACCATGGGCTTGGCCAAAGCTAGTCTCGAAGCAAGCGTTCGGTACTTGGCTGAATCGGTAGGGCCAAAGGGCATTCGCGTGAATGGCATTTCCGCTGGCCCCATCAAAACTCTGGCAGCAAGCGGTATTAAAGGCTTCGGCAAAATCCTAGAGCATGTGGCTGCTAATTCGCCAATTCGTCGCAACGTAACCACTGAAGATGTTGGCAACGTCGCTGCATTTTTACTATCTGATTTGGCTGGCGGAATTAGCGCCGAAATTACTTATGTAGACGGCGGCTTCAGCCATGTTGTGGGTGGCATGGCTGAAGTTTCTGGCTCTTAAAGGTTTTAGCGGACTGACTGACAAACCCGAAAGCCGACAAATAAGTCGTCGCGCCTAGGGTCCATAAAGTTCCGGAACTTAGGGTTGATCAAGTCCTTAGGGGTGGCGAACGAGCCACCTTTCACTACCCGATTTTGACCGAAGCATGGTAATGAATACTCAGTGCACGGATCGGGCTCAAAACCAGGATAGGGTGCAAAAGCTGTTGAGGTCCATTCCCAGACTCTGTCGCCCCACTCAAACTCGCTACTATTTGATGCCGCATATTCCCATTCGGCTTCTGTAGGCAAACGCTTGCGGCTCCATCGACAAAAAGCTTCGGCTTCATAGGCAGATATTTGCAAAATCGGGGCAAAAATCTCAATTGCTTGCCATTTTCCAAACCAGCAAGATGAAATGCGCCCACCGATGTCACGCCAATGTGCTGGCATAAAGCGTTGCGTCTGCTGTAAGTTGGTGTAATAGCGAACATTCCAAAACTCTGGCCGGTGATATCCGCCATCGTTTACAAAATTCAAGAACTCAGCATTAGTTACTGGCTGCATTTCGATCTCGAAAGGCGCAACGTTCACCACGTGCCCCCATTTTTCGTTATCGAATACAAAACCTGAGCCACGTTCAGCACCCAACATCCATGGCCCACCTACAAAGATTTGGTCGGGTTTGATGTGATCACAAATTGCTGGTTGCCATTCATCAGTCCATAACGGCTGATCTATGGAATAACCTAATTGCTGCCAACTGTGGGCAAGCGATTCGACATGAAGTTGCTCATGAAAAAGCGATAGACGATGAAAATACAAACCCTCATCACTTTCGGGCTGATGTTCCAAGGCATTTAAAGTGATGTCTAACGAATCGGACAGAAACTCACGAACTTCAGCCTGTGGTGGCATAGTCAGTGCCCAACGATCTTTATGCGTAGGCGTGTCCGTACTAAACCAAGTATCGCTTTTGGTCAGAATGGAACCTCTTGGCTCTCTTTCATGCCGCCAACGTGAACACCAATATTCTTGAAACCAGCCGATATGCCCTAGCTCCCACAACGGCGGGTTAATCGTCGGCAGATAAGGCACTTCCCACTGTTGGTCTTTTAGTTGGTCAAATAGGCGTACAGTGTAGTCACGCGTTGCTGCCAGCTCTTCTACCAGGTCTGCTCTTCGCGCATTGCGCATATTGTCCCCTGATTAGAATGCGAGAGAATACTCACATCTTTTGCTGCTCGAAATTAGCAACCTAAAAAACAAGTCACATGCTGCCTAAACACCTTCAGCGTATCGCAATCATAACGCCCGCATTGGCAGAAGCCAACAACGGAAACTGGCAAACAGCGAAAAGATGGTCATTTTTTTTAGACAAAGCCTATAAAATAGAAGTGTCTAAGACACTTGACACTAATTTGGTGCTTTTCGACGCGCTTATCGGCCTTCACGCCCGCCGATCAGCTGCCGCGATCAAAGAATTTTCTGCCACGAACAAACCAATTGCGGTTGTTTTAACTGGCACAGATCTTTACGGCGACACGCCTGATCATATCGAAGTTAGAGAGTCTTTAGAGCTTGCTCAACGCATCGTTGTACTCCAAGACGATGCCTTAAAACTTGTTCCACAGCAGTTCAAAAACAAGACTGAAGTTATCTACCAATCGGCATCAGTTCGTAAGCCTGGGCCATTTCGCCAACGGACATTCGATATCGCTTTTGTCGGCCATCTTCGAGCAGTAAAAGACCCTATGACAGTTCTTAGAGCGATGTCCTCGCTTGATCTGCCGCAAATTCGCCTTATTCACATCGGTAAAACCGATGAATATGAAAAGGAATTCACACAAGCCGTACTGAGCGACGCACGGATCGAATCAAAAGGCCCTTTGCCACACAACGAAACTCGGCAAACTTTAGGAAAATGCCGCTTAATGGTGATCTCGTCCATTATGGAAGGCGGAGCCAATGTTGTGATTGAAGCGCTTACCAATGAAACACCAGTTCTCGCCTCGCGGATGTCCGGCAACATCGGCATGCTGGGTAATGATTACCCCGGCTACTTTGAAGTGAGTGATCATGAAGGCCTTGCGAACTTAATTAAACGATGCGTTGAAGATCAGAGCTTTTTGGAGTTGCTACGAAAGTATGGTGCTCGCCGCTCTTCGCGCTTTTACCCTGCTACCGAAAAGCGTGCCGTTTTACAGCTCGCTCACAAACTACTTAAATAATTGGCATGCTGGAACTCAAAAACGTCGAAAAGAAATTTAATTCAACAACAATTCTCCACGATCTCCACCTTACCCTAGCTCCGGGCGAAAGCGTTGCGCTGATTGGTGAATCTGGCTCTGGTAAATCTACGCTGCTTAATATCATCGCCGGCCTAGAAAGCTTCGATGCTGGTGAAGTCATCGTTTGCGGCGTCGATTTAAAAAAAGCTGGTGCTGCGACGAAGAGTGAATTACGGGCCCAAAAACTCGGTTTCGTTTTTCAAGCGTTTCACTTGATGCCCCATCTAAGCGCTGCACAAAATATCATGTTGCCACTGATGCTGCTCGGCCAATCCGAAAACACGGCTAAGCAACGCGCCCATGAGCTACTTGAGCGCTTATCGATGACCCATAGAGCTGACGCTATGCCAGCCAAACTGTCTGGAGGCGAACAACAGCGAGTCGCCCTAGCCCGCGCCGTTGTGCACAGGCCAGCTTTAGTGCTTGCTGACGAACCGACCGGCAATCTCGACCCGACGAATGCTCAAACTGCTTTAACCCTGCTGCTCGATGTAGTTCGCGATACTGGTGCATCACTATTAATGGTCACCCATTCAGAAAAAGTCGCGGCCAGTGCAGATTTTTCTGTGCACTTAGTGGGTGGTCGTTTGTTGAGTGGCCGCTTAGTCAAATGAGCTGGCCTTTTTTAAAAGCCCTACTGTGGCTCATCATCGGGCGCTGGCGCGAACAACCGGGGCGCTTGCTGCTATCGCTATTTGCGGTAGCACTAGGCGTTGCCTTGGGCCTAGCAATCCATTTAGTGAACCGCTCTGCCCTTGGGGAATTCTCTGATGCGATTGCTTTAGTCAACGGCCAAGCTCAGCGGCAGGTTACTGCCGTTACCGGAGCCTTCAATGACAAGGTATTCGATTCCGTCGTCCAACTGCTTGGCTTATCTGCGGCTAGCCCTGTAATAGAAGCCTCTGCCGACGTTGCAGGCGTAAAGCTAAAGCTCATCGGACTCGATCTATTTAAAGCAATTCAGGTCACACCAGAACTCGTCATCATTAGCGATACATTACCAAAACAAGATGGCGATAATTTAAGCGGCTTTCAAAGCGACCAAATTTATCTTTCGACTGCAGCACTCAACAGTGTTAAAAAGAAGGTTGGCGATAACGTCGCCATTGCGATCGGAACGGTGAAGCATGAGTTTGTGATCGCGGGCAGACTAAGCCAAGTACCCGCGGGCCAAGTCATTGCCACAACCGACATTAGCACTTTGCAGTGGCGATTTGCTAAGGCAGGTCCCGAATGGCTAGGCAAGATAAGCCGCATCGATTTAAAACTCGATGATGCGCAAGACAAACAACTCACCGATATGGCTTTAGAAAAACTGCTTACAGCAGAGTCGAAAAAGTACTCTGTGCAACTTCGAGTTGATACGCCACAAGCGGCTAGCCAACGTATGTCAAATGTATCAAGGGCCTACCGCGTAAACCTTGCTGTATTAGGCACTGTGGCGCTGGTGGTCGGAGGTTTCTTAGTTTTTTCAACCATGGCCTTAATGGCGCAACGCCAAATTGCAGATGCGGCGGTACTTAGCCTGCTGGGTTTAAGCGCAGGCCGCATTCAACGCTTTATGCTGGCCCAAGGCTTAGCGATCGGTGTTCTAGGTAGCCTCTTGGGTATTGCCCTCGGCTTACTTATGGCGCAAAGTTTCTTAACTCTTTTAGGCGGCGATTTGGGCGGTGGCTACTTTAATGGCAGTGCGCCTCGGTTGAATTTTTCAATCTTTGATTTAGCACTCTTTGGCTTGATGGGCATTGGCATTAGCGTTGCTGCAGCTTGGCCTGCTGCGACGCAATTAGTGAGATCGACACAAAACCCGACTACCGTGCTCAGTGGCATGTACCTAATGAATCAAACAGGCCAGACTAAAACAATCTCATTTCGATCAAAGGCATTTGTAATTGGGCTTTGCATCTTAAGCGCGATCATTTGCTTAACACTTCCACCAATATTCGATCTACCGTTAGGTGGTTTTTCCGCCATGGGCTTGCTACTTTTTGCTGGTGTAGCCGTCGTTCCATGGCTTACGCAAGGTGGCGCGAATCTCCTGCTAAATCGATTTAGCAAAGGCCTGTGGCAGTCCCCTGCCCTCTGGCTAGGTGCGCAACGTTTGGGCCGCTACCCTCATACGGTGAGCACAGCGCTGGCAGGAATTGTTGCCAGTGTTGCGTTGGCAAGCGCCATGGCAATTATGGTGCATAGTTTTCGCGATTCAGTCGATAGTTGGTTAAGCAATATTCTTCCGGCAGATTTATACATTCGAAGTTCAGCAAAATTACAAGCATCTGAGCAACAAATAATTCGCGCAATGCCGGGTATTGCGCGCGCTGATTTTCTCCGTGCAACGGAAATTACCATGCGTAATGACTTGCCTAAAGTTGCACTCGTTGGTAGAAGTTTTTCAAGTAAAAACATCAATGAGATGCTGCCGTTAATTGGCACAAACAGTGCACCGTTAGGCCCCGCCAGCTCGAATTCTATTCAAGTGTATGGCTCCGAAGCAATGGTCGATTTGTATGGCTGGAAGCAGGGCAGCATGATTGCTTCACCCCTAGGTGGGCCGGATTGGTTTATCGCAGGTATTTGGCGAGACTATGGCAGGCAGCATGGTGCAATTGCGCTTTCTCTAGACGACTTTGCCAAAATTACCGGCCAAGCAAGCGCTAGCGATATTGCAATTTGGCTGGCACCCGGCGCTACGTCCGAAGCAGTGATTAAGCAAATAAAAGCCATTCCAGATTTGGCGCAAGCCGAAGCGCGCTCTTCAGAGGCCATTCGCGCGATTTCCTTAAAAATATTCGACCGCAGCTTTGCGCTCACCTATGTGATTGAAGCTATCGCGATCTTGGTCGCTATTTTTGGTGTGGCCTCCACCTACGCAGGGGAAGCGCTTTCCCGCAAAAAGGAATTTGGCACCCTCGCCCACCTTGGTGCCAAGCCCGCCCTAGTCGCAAAACAAATTGCCTTCGAAGCTTTACTCGCAATTACATTGGCGGTGGCTTGGGGCGCAATCATCGGCATCGGTTTAGCATGGGTGTTGGTACGAAGAATTAACCCACAATCATTTCACTGGAGTATGGATTTCGCTTTTCCAGTCACATTGCTTTTGATCAGTGCAGCCTCACTGATTGCGTTAGGCATAACCAGTGCGGTGCTTGCCTATCGCACATCATTGCGTGCCAGCCCCGTGCTAGCGATTAAGGGATAACGGCAAAATGACCATTTCTCGTCGTAGCTTAAGCACAGCATCGCTGGGCCTTTTAACGCTCCTCAAGCATCGCGCCACCATTGCGGCAAGCTCCGACAACTTTTACCCGCAAGTACTGCCGCTCTCGAACAATGGCACGTTACAGTTCCCGAGAGATCACGGTGCTCACCCAGAGTTTCGTACCGAATGGTGGTATGTCACAGGATGGCTAAACAACGACAATAACGGTGAAAACCTAGGCTTTCAAGTCACATTCTTTCGATCGCGCACCCAACATTCACCAGACAACCCAAGTCGATTTGCGCCTAAACAATTGTTGATCGCCCATGCAGCGATTGGATTGCCAAAGAATGGCCTACTAATTCATGAAGAACTGGCTACAAGATCGATAGAACCAATCTCAATTTTTAGGACAAGCGATTGTCGGCTTTCGATAAAGCAATATGGCAACGAATGGTTACTGGAAAGACTAAGCGAAAAAGATAAGCAAGATAATGAGCAATACCGCATATCGATTACAACGCCACAACTACAAATACAATTAAACCTTTCGACAGATAGATCGCCCTGGCTACAAGGCAAAGGGGGTTTCTCACAAAAAGGCCCACTTCCCAAACAGGCCAGTTACTACTACTCAAGACCGCAATTGCTGACGCAAGGTACTGTCGCCTATCGCGGTATCAAGGGCATGAGTGAGGCGATTAAAGTGCGCGGAACAAGCTGGTTCGATCATGAATGGTCGAGCGAAATCCTCGCGGCGGGTGCAATCGGTTGGGATTGGCTTGGCCTAAATATGCTTGATGGTTCGGCGCTTACTATCTTTCGAATTAGAAATGACATTCATCAATATGCTGCTTGGCGCGCTGCCAGTGGCGAGGTGCAATACTTCACACCGAAGTTCGAACCTGGCCGCACATGGACATCGAAACGAACCAATGCTACCTACCCTATTACTTGGATAATCACAGTTGGCACAAATAAGCTTTTCATTGAACCGCTAATGGACGATCAAGAGCTTGATGGCCGACGCTCAACCGGTACCGTCTATTGGGAAGGTGCGGTGCTGGTTAAGGAAGGGAGCCAAAATGGCAAGGTCATGGGCCGAGGTTATCTAGAACTCACCGGCTATCATCAACCTATCAAGTTATAGACAATAAAAGACCATGAGCAGCATCGACATCGTAAAACTAGGCAAGAGCGATTTGAGTGTGCCTAAAATTTGTTTAGGTACTATGACTTGGGGCATTCAAAACACTGAAAGCCAAGCACATGAACAACTCGACTATGCGTTAAGCCGGGGGCTAAACTTTATAGACACCGCCGAGACGTACCCCATACCCGTGGGCGCGTCAACACACGCGACCACAGAAAAATACATCGGTAATTGGATGCAGGCTCGCGGCTTCGATAAAGCCAAACGCTCAGAACTCATTCTTGCCTCGAAAGTCGCTGGCCCCGGTCGCGGCATGGGTTGGATTCGAACAGGTAATCGTGCTGATGCTGGTGAACTGACTAAGAAAGATATAGTCAATGCCTGCGAAGCCAGCCTCGCTCGATTGAAAACTGACTACATCGACCTTTATCAAATTCATTGGCCTGCTCGCAATACCCCGATGTTTGGTGCTGCAAAATTCGACGTCACCAAAGAGCGTGAATGCAGCTCGGTAGACGAACAACTCGAAGCCATGCATCAACTCGTGGCAGACGGCAAAATTCGCTACTGCGGCATATCGAACGAAACGGCTTGGGGCGTGAGTGAATTTAGCCGGGTGGCAGAGAAATACGGTTTACCGAGAATTGCCACAATCCAAAACGTCTACAACCTAATGTCACGCCAATTCGAAGATGGCTTAGAAGAAACCTGCTTTCGCGAAAACGTCAGCATGTTAGGCTACAGCGTGCTTGCTTTCGGCTTACTTACAGGCAAGTTCATGAACGGCCAACGCCCCGAAGGTGCGCGGCTCACTTTATTCGGTGCCAACTGGCCGCGTTACAACAAGCCCGGAATCCCTCTGGCTGTGATTGAATATGACAATATCGCCAAGCGCTTTGGTTTAACTCTGACACAAATGGCACTCGCATTTAGCTATCACCGCAGTTTAATGGCCAGTACGATTATTGGCGCCACCAACGTGGCACAACTCAAAGAGTGTATTGACGCTTATGAGGTAAAGCTTGCCCCGGAAGTTATTGCGGCCATTGATGAGGTTCACCAAAGAATGCCGAACCCGGCGGCATAAAAAACCGCTGATCTAAAAGACTCTACGTTTCTGTAATATTGACTAACCATAGCTAAAATTACAGATAACCAATTGCTATTAACTCTTAAGAAATATAAGGAAACAAAATGTTCAGTCATATCATGGTCGGCGTTAAAGACCTCGAAGCATCAAAGAAGTTTTATGACGCGGTTTTAGGCACTATAGGCGTACCTGCTGGTGCGGCAAACCGCAATCGCTATTTTTACCGCAGTCCAAGCGGCACATTCGGCATTACAACGCCTATCAATGGCGAACCAGCGACCTACGCCAACGGCGGCACCATTGGTTTTACAGTTACATCACCAGAACAAGGAGATGCTTGGCATGCCGCAGGTTTAGCCAATGGCGGCACAACCTGTGAAGACCCTCCTGGCTTTCGCGATAGCCCGGCAGGCCGAATGTATCTCGCTTACTTGCGCGACCCGGACGGCAACAAGATTTGTGCAGTGCACAGGCCACCTGCAAAGTAATTGCAAGCTGAGCGAAGTAAATGAACAAGAGCATCGCTTTAGCTGCATATTTTATCGTTTCGATTACTTCGCAGCTAAGTCTGGCCCAATCAAGTAACGCAGGAGATGCTTGGCCTTCTAAGCCAATTCGAATTATCGTTCCGGCCAACGCCGGTGGCGGTACGGCGGACCCAGTCTCGCGAGTATTTGCTGAGGAGTTAACAAAACTTCTCAAGCAGCGTGTTTATATCGAAAATCGCGGCGGTTCCAATGGCAATATCGGCGCAGGCATTGCCGCAAAATCTGCACCGGATGGTTATACGGTGCTGTTTTCCTGGGCAGGCACTTTGGCAACAAACATCAGCCTTTATAAGCAACTAACATTCCACCCAATCAATGACTTCGAACCGGTTGTACTCATCGGTGGAGTATCGAATGTACTGCTTGTCAACAATGAATTCCCTACCACTAACTTTAAGCAGTTTTTAGAGTTCGTGAAAAGCAAGCCAGGTCAATTGAACTATGCGTCCAGCGGCAATGGCAGTTCGATGCATTTGGCTGCTGAGCTATATAAAAAACAAACCCAAAGTTTTATGGTGCATGTGCCCTATAACAACGTGGGCCAAGCAACCTCCGATTTGATTTCGAACCAAGTGCAAATAATGTTCCATCTCATCACTGGAGCACAGGGTGCTATCAAAGCGGGGCAGGTAAAAGCCTTAGCCGTGCTTGCGCCTCAGCGCTCGCCTGTGTTGCCTGATGTACCAACCATGAAAGAACTGGGTTTGCCGATTGAATCGCAAACTTGGTTTGCTTTCATGCTCCCCAAAGGCACGTCAAACGATGTGGTGCGCAAACTCAATGAAGCCACCAACAAAGTGTTAAATGACCCAGCCACTCGCCAACGGTTGATGGCCATGGGACTTGAACCCGCAGGCGGTAGCCCTGAAGTTTTAAGCAAACACCTTGCATCGGAAATTCGCAAATGGGCCGAAGTAGTGAAGTATTCAGGGGCAACGGTTGAGTGATTTGCAACCCGAAGTGCAACTCGATGGTTTAGCCGCATTAGAGCAGCGCCTAGCCCAAGATTTGGCTTGGTTAGAATTGCCCGCCAAACCTTGGGTAATACCAGCGTTGGAAAACGGTGAACCGATCTTAGAGGTTGCCATTATCGGCGCTGGTATGGCGGGTATGGCCGCAGCCACCGCATTAAAGTTAAAAGGTATTTCAGTTCAGATTTTTGATCGCGCCAAACCTGGCTTAGAAGGCCCGTGGGTAACCACCGCGCGCATGGAAACCCTACGCTCACCTAAACAGTTAACCGGCCCCGCGCTTGGTTTGCCTGCCCTTACCTTTAGAGCTTGGTATGAAGCGCAATTTGGTCTGCAAAAGTGGCGGTCGCTCGATAAAATTCTTCGCCCGCAATGGATGGAGTATTTGCGTTGGTACCGCAAGGCAATGACGCTTGATGTTCAAAACCAGCATGAAGTACTGAGCGTTGATGCCAGCCATTCAAAATACATTGCGCTACACATGCAATCGCCATCAGGCATCAAAACTATTAAAGCGAGGCGCGTTGTATTAGCCACTGGGCGAGACGGCTTAGGCGGCTCATGGGTGCCAGATATTGCATCGCAGCTGCCTCGTGAAAGATGGGCACATTCATCCGATGTCTATGACTACGCAAAACTCAAAGGTTTACGAGTTGGCGTGATCGGTGCTGGTGCTTCAGCGATGGATAGTGCGGCCACTGCTTTAGAAGCCGGTGCAGAAAGAGTTGATTTACTCATTCGGCGTGCCCAACTGCCCCGCATCAATAAAGGCAAAGGCGCTGGCAACCCTGGCCTTGTGCATGGCTATTACGATTTACCCGATGAGTGGAAATGGCGTTTTCGCCGATACATCAATAAGCAGCAAGTGCCACCTCCTCGCGGCAGTACTTTAAGAGTGTCACGGTTTGACAATGCGCATTTTTTTCTCGACAGCGGTATCGAAAATATCGATGCAAGTGGCAGCTCACTAAAAGTGCAAACGAAGAAGAAAACTCACGAACTAGACTTCTTAGTTTTCGCAACCGGCTTTCGTGCCAACGTTGAATCGCGCCCCGAATTTACCCAACTGGCAAAACACATTCAATTCTGGAAGCATTACTTCACTCCCGATGCTGGCGATGAAGATCAAGAACTCAGCGACTACCCTGTACTTGGGTCAGCATTCCAGTTTCAAGCGCTACCGGATAAGCCACTTGAGGGTTTATCACGTCTGCACTGCTTTTGCTATCCGGCGGTTGCATCTCACGGGCAAGTCTCCGGAGATATACCCGCCGTAAGCGATGGCGCTGAGCGCCTTGCCAAAGGTATCGCCGCATTGTTTTATTGTGAGAACGTAGCAGAGCATTACAAAACTATGGAAAACTACGCCGAGCCAGAATTGCTCGGAGATGAATGGAGGCCGGAATGACAGACCACACACAAGCATCGATTATGGACATCATCGATCAATTGTTAGGCATTGAGCAAAATTCAGAAATATGGGCAATTAGGCATGCGCGCGAAAAAGTAGTTGCAGCAACCCAAGCCAGCTATGACGGCTACTTCGCACAGAACCTTTCGCAACTAAGCCTGCTACAACGGTTAGAGATTGCCGCGCTTTGCAGCGAGCTAACACCCTGCCCCCTGCTTGTCCACCACTACACAAAACAATTAGCATTAGAAAAAAATCAAGCTCACGTAAGCGGCTTAAACGATGTAGCCATGGCTGCTGCAAAAGAATTCGCTAAGGTACTCACCACAAAACCCATCGATGGCGATAAAGCTTTTTTACACACACTGCCCGAAGCAGGCTTAGATACACCCACAATAGTTGCGCTGGCCCAGCTAATTGCCTTTATGTCATTCCAGACAAGGGTTGTGCAAGGGTTACTGGCCATGAAAGATGCGAGCTTGAATCGAATCGCAAAGCCTACATCACCCACCGCAGACACTATTAACACCGCTAAAAGCGAATACGCATTAGGCTCACCCATCCGAATCAAAGGCTTCACAAACGAAGAGCTGAGTTGGAAATCTTGGCTAGATGTTTTAAAGCTAGAAAGCGCCACCGAAGAACAACTCGCCGTGCTAAAAGAAAGCCACCCAAAAGCAACAATATCAGACTACTACCTAACGCTAGTACATCAACCTAATATCCTAAAGCAACGCTCTATCGCCTTTAACGCCATCATGTATGCGCCCGGAGGCCTTTCGCGTGCAGATCGAGAGTTGGGTGCTACAGTTGTATCGCGCATTAATGGCTGTGTTTATTGCGCTTCAGTTCATGCCCAGCGCTTTGAGGAACTCGGCAAACGAAACGACGCAATTTCACAAGTATTCGAAGATCCGCGCAGCGTCACCACCAACCGAAGAGACAAAGCCATTAGCGACTTTTCAATTCAGCTCACCCTAGAACCTAATAAGGTCAATGCAAGCAGTATTCAAGCTCTCGCGGCAGTAGGCATGAATTTGGGCGAAGTGCTAGACCTAATGCATTCGGTCGCAATTTTTGCTTGGGCTAATCGGTTGATGTTGAATTTGGGAGAGCCTGTACCAATTTCTATTTAGAAATCCAGAGTTAACAAAGCAAGTATCGGGGATGTCGAGAGAGGACCTATTTTGGTCAGTTGTAGTTGTTACCATGCCCTTTAATATAAGTTTCAAGGAACTCAATTTGGTGCCCCATGTATCGGATGTTGTCTTTCACCACATCGCCGATTGAAATTACCCCTAATACCTTACCGTCGTCCACAACGGGTAAGTGACGAAAATTTCTTGCCGCCATTAAACCCATGCAGGCCTCTAGGGGATCCGCAAGCTTAACGGTCATTGGGTTCAAGGTCATAATATCTTTAATCAGTGTTTTTGTTGCGTCTAACCCTGGCAACAATACTTTAATGGCGCAGTCACCTTGGGTTACTATCCCGAGTAATTTGCTATCTTCCATCACGAGCACTGCCCTCACACGCTTGTCGCGCATCATTTCAAGTGCAGTTACTACCTTGGCATCCGGCGTGGTGTACACCAGCGTTTGCGCCTTCATTTTTAAACAATTTTCTACCGTTGCCACATTTAACCCTTTTAGATTTCTATGCTTATCTTAAGGTATCACGGGCGATAGTAAAAACAGCCAGACGCTTAATAACTTACTGGGTTATCAATGGTCGTCCTCATCTCCAGGGTTTCTAACGAGCTTGATCAAGTTCCAGCGAATAATCAAAGCTGCCAGCGCCAGCAAAACCACCGCTGCGCTCTCGTAGATAAGATCAATCGAACTTATGCCCTTGCCTTGCAAGATGATGAGGCGGCACAACGCAGTGATGGCGATAAAGATGGGAATAGTAATGGGAATTTTCCTATATTTATAGAAAGCACCCACCATTCCAAGAACCTCGGCATAAATAAACAACAGCAACAAATCGGTTAGCTTAATTGCCCCAGATGAGATGACGGTGTACATCTCCACCCCCACCCCATAGACTGTAAACATAGCAATCAAAATGAGGATTAGTTTTTCAGTCGCGGTGATTACTTTGTACACATCGATCATGTCTCTTTTCCTGCCGATAGAGTTATAGAAGTGCAGGAAGTGTAATTAAGCGCGACGGGTATTGATCGAAAAGATGGCAAAACACTCAACCTTTGTGTTCATTTTTGTCGTTCATTGCGCAATTTTTAGCAACAAAAAAGCGGACAACCCTCCTGAGTTGGCCCGCTTGCATACAACTTTGTTTGAATCAGTTTACTGCCAATTAAACCGACTCATCAATCGCATTGCTTTTTCTTCAGCGACCACTCTTACTTGCTCTGGCAGGCGCCTCACAATCGCGGGTATGCCGAGCATCAGCACCGCGACGTCATCGGCCCAGCCAAATACCGCAAGAAAATCAGGCACCAAGTCAATTGGGCTGATTAAATATATCAGCATGGCAATCGTTAAAACTTTTAGCTTGCCAGGCGTGGCGGGATCGCGAAAAGCATAGAACAGGGTGGTCGCTTCGAAGCCAATTGATTTAAATAGTTTGCGAGCTTTGATCATCCACATATTGGCTAACTTTCATAGACATGTTGTTGAAAAACTATGACGCC
>JAYWIG010000073.1:0-4285 GCA_043789035.1 Betaproteobacteria bacterium | reverse complement strand
TCGGAACCAGGTAAAAAAACATTAAGAGGCAGAGCACTGCTCAACTATAGGCTTGCTGACCAAACTTATTTAGGATTCGAGCTCACGCGAGATTTGCTGAGTCGGGGCGATGGCTCCACGTTTAGCACTGGCATTTCACACCTTTTTCCAATCGACAATAAATCCGTTGTTATTGCCAATGCTGGCGTGGTCTGGGCCGATGGTGAGCATTGGCGAACTACCAATGCCCTCTACGCTGGGAGCACATCGCTTGGCGCTGGTTTTGGTTCGCTCGGAGTTGGATTAAGCTACCGCTATGCACCATCAAAATCTTGGGCCTGGTACGCTACCACTGCGGCATCTCGACCTATCGGCGACACCGCCAACTTTCGGGGAACAGGTTGGCAAGTCGGTGGGCAAATAGGCCTGATGTATTTCGGAAAACTTTAAGCCAGTAGCCCTAGATCTGAAGTCGCAAACTTGACTAAGTTAGGGAAAATGGTCGCAATCTCAGTGGGTGCCACACCAAACCATCTCGCCATACTAGCTGCATATTGATCGACGGATGTGGTCGGCAGCCAAACCCCTTGCCCCACATCGTCTGGGCCGCCAATAGTCTGATTAGGAAAAGTGCCATACAGGCCACCTTTGACAGCGCCACCGACCACAAAATGGTGACTGCCCCAACCATGATCAGAGCCTTTGCCATTGCTAGCCAAATTGCGACCAAAATCAGACGCTGTAAAAGTGGTGACTTTATCAGCCACTCCCAACTGCGAAGTCGCGTCATAAAATGCGCTGACTGCTGCGCTAATTTCACTAAAAAGCTGTTGCTGCCTCTGCATTTGATCATCGCCATGAGTATCAAAGCCACCGATAGAACAGAACATGGTTTGCCTCTTCACTCCAAGGGCACCACGCGATGCAATCAGGCGCGCTGCCATCTTAAGTTGATTACCAATACCAGAAGTCGGGAAGCTAGATGAGAACTGTTGACTGGAAATAGACTTTGCAAGGACACGCTGATTCTCGAGCGAGCGCTCAATCGTTTTTACCCACTCGCGCTCAAATAAGTGTGTGCGTTGCGCATTCAGTATTTCGCCCACTGATATAGACATTGGATCACTAGCAGACTCAGGCTTATAAAAATCGAAACCAAAGTTGCCACTAGGCGATACCTTGTAAGAAGAAACAGAAGTGCCGTTCTCCCAGAGATTATTACCTGCGAGTGAAATGAGCGTTGCTCCACGATTACTGTTTTGCGATTGCACCAAATCGCCCAAACGCCCTGCCCAACCAGTACGGGTAGCACCGCCATCAGAAATCGAGCTTTGCCATTGCGCTTGCTGATCGCTGTGAGAAAACAAATTGGGCGGTAACTGCACTGTGCGGCTTGTGTACTGAGCCTTCGTCGTTGGTAAGGCTAGTGGGCCGACATTCACCACCGCGGCCGCCTTGCCTGCTTGGAAAAATTTTTGGATTCCTGTCATCGCTGGGTGCAGCGCATATGGCACACCACCTGTGACGGCAGTCGGAATGGGTAGCAAAGTTGCCTGCGGTATCTGCAGTGGCCCACGTTTGGCGGCATAAGTCGCGTAACCGGTTGGATCGATAGGCACCAACATATTATTAGCGTCATTCCCACCGAACATAAAAATACATACCAAGCAGCGATAATCTTCGCCAGCAGTTTGCGCTTGAGCACTACTCATTAATGTTGACGAAAGTGCATCACCTGCCGCCGCAGTAAGGTTGCGTAAATCCATTAAAGCACCGGATGCTGCACCAGCACCAGCCATTGCGAGTAGTTGTCTTCTAGAGAAATTCATATTTAGTCTTTTCAATATTGCAGGTTTACTTTTGAATCACAAATTCAGGCGCTATCGAAGCGAGCGTTAATCCCGTCCGAATCCGCTCGGTTTTGCTTTTCACGTCAATACCATTAATCGCCCGCATCATCGAAGTGCGTGTTGCTTGTGTCATCCCTTGATTCATGAATAGCAAGTTAATGCGATCAATGAGCGCATTCGCGTCACCGGCCACGTCGTCGAAAAGAGTGAACTCCAACTTGAGTTGATTTTCTTTGTAACCGTAACCACCGTCTCGAATGATTTTGGCAAAGAAATTCAGGCCTCCGACCATGGTTGTTTCTGTCGTAGATTGGAACTCTGGCGCATACATCCCGGCGGCAGATATTTCTCCAGGACTTCTGAAGTCGGGTGAGAAAAAATTGAAAACAGAAGGAGCAAGCAATGGGCTCTGGCCTAACGCATTATCCGCACTATCGAGATAATGAATCTCGTTATGCCCTGATGCAGCTTTAGCATTTAAAGCTCTCAACACGTTGGCAAAACGAATGACTGGCTCACGCTGCTTGCCGTAAACACCAGTCGTAACCGATGCCGGATCACGTGCCTCCGTGTCCGTCAATACCGCAATAATTACGGCACGCAAATCGCCCCGCACTCCAGCGCCGTTATTGGCGAAAACTGTTGCTACCCTTTGAATATAAGCTGGTGTCGGGTTACTCGTTACAAAGCGTTGAATTAAGCGTCGACTAATAAACGGAGCAACGTTAGGGTGATTAAAAATACTATCGATAGCAGCCGCTAAATCTTGCTGCGGTGTTTGCCCTGCGGGCAAAGTTTTTCCATCGAGTAACAGCTTTGTTGCCGTCGAGTGCTTGGACGCCCAAGGCTGCATCGGAATTGTCCAGTTCTCATCTCCACTCGCAAACATATTGGCTTTAGTCGTATCGCGACCTCCAAAACTCCAGCCGGAAAATGCTTTGGCAAAACCCTTCACAACATCTTCGTTGTAAGTGGGTATAGTTTTGCCATCAGCGTCTTTCTTGGGTGTGCCATCTAAGTTAAGCTGAACAAGACCAATGGAGAAAAGTTGTAGCACTTCTCGCGCATAATTTTCGTTAGGGTGTGTTCCCTTATCTGGGTCTTCCTTTTCGCTCTCAATCATGTTCAAGTAGTAACCCATTGCTGGGTGTAAGGTCACATCTTCGAGCAGTTGCCGATAGTTGCCGAAGGCATTGCGATTAAGCATGTCCATATAAGAGGCCATCGCCTCTGGTCGCAAATCAGGTGCAATGTTCGAAATTACAAATATCTGCGAAAGCGCAAAACTCATTCGCGCTCTTAGTTGAGCTGGGCTATATAACCATTGCTGCCATATTGCTTCATACGCCATTTCGTCGACCGGCTTACCGTTTTGAGTACGTGGCGCTTGCTGGTTGAGGTATTCCATGTGCGATGGTGCAGGCGTTGAGAACTGCTTCACTAGCCAAGCATCAATGCCGAAATCACGTACTGTTTGAATTTCTTGGGCTGATGTAATGCCAAATGTGGCCTGGGTTAGAAGGCGCGCAGCATTGTCAACTCCCACTTGCTTTTCAGCCGCAATCATCGTGCCAGTCATACCAGCGGTGGATGATGCAACGCCCTTCAAGCCTTCATTCGAAGTGATGATAGCGGGCGGAGCGGCAACAGGGGCATCGCCACCTCCGCCGCCTGAGCACGCAGAAAGAATTACCACCGATATCACTGCAAGTGCAGAAATTTGACGCTTCATTTACAGCCTTTGAACAAAAAAACTTCAATAAGGCTGGCTGGTGAGAGATCTAGACCGCGGCAACTTCAAAGTCGCTCTGAGCATTTAGTCACAGATGGAAGGTATTGTATGTCGCAAAAATGTCGTGTGATTTATCACGAACTGCCGTTTGTCGAGCACAACCTACCGTAGGTCGGTGCGCAAACGCCGTTTGGCAAAGTTTGAAGTCTTCGCTTACAACTTAGCCAACTACCTCAATAGCCCCGCTTTTCGCTGATTTAAAAATTGCCTCAAGCGCACTGACATTGGCAATCATTTGAGAGTGCGGTACTGGATAACTCTCTCCACCGGTGGCAGCAACCGCGAAGGCTTCTAGATTGTGAAGTACAGCGGGTGCGGGTGCGATATCTTTTGTAGTAATTGCCTCCCCGCGAATGCAAGTGGTAAGAGTCCAACCTTCAGGCGCTTCAGGGTGTGTTTTATCGCGAATTTCAGCCCAACCTTTCGATCCATACAATGCAAATCTACCTGCAAATGGGGTTGCTAGGATGGCTGTAATAAGCGCATGGCCGCCGCTCTTAAAAGTCACCAGAGCCGCGAGCGTGTCGCCATTAGTGAGTGAACTGCCCAATTGTTGTACGCTGGCGTAGGCTGTCTTCGCTTCGCCAAAAACACCCACGGAAAGGTCTAAAAGATGAATCCCAGTTGCAGTCATTGGCCCGGCCGGTGCTTCTTCCGGAGAGAG
>JAYWIG010000072.1:0-4381 GCA_043789035.1 Betaproteobacteria bacterium | reverse complement strand
CGGGTGGCGACACGTTGTAATGCAAATTGCCATCCCCTAAATGCCCAAACACCACCATCCGAATGCCGGGATGAGAGGCGTGAATTTCTGCATTGGTTTGTTCAACAAAATCAGCAATTTTTGAGATTGGTACGGCAATATCATGCTTAATATTTTTACCCTCCGAAGCTTGTGCTTCAGAGATATCTTCTCGCAAGTTCCAAAACTCTTTTAGTTGGGCTATCGACTGCGAAACCGTCGCATCCTCAATTAAACCTGCTTCGAAGGCTTCTTCAAGCAACCCTTGCATCGAAGAACGTGCCAGCGCTTCGCTGTTTAAATCACTCACTTCAACTAGGACTGTCCATGGGGCTGTGGGAAACGGAATTTTCGATTTCGGGTTGTGGCGCTGAACGAGCTCCAAGCAAATTGCCGACATCAACTCGAAGCCACTTAAACTGCCACCTAGCCGCTTTTGCGCTAACCCTAAAAGTTTCAAGGCCTGGTGGGGAGAAGTAGTGGCACATAGCGCCACCGCTTGGCCAACAGGTAATGGGTGCAGCTTCAAAACTGCCGCTGTGATCACACCCAGAGTACCTTCTGCACCGACAAATAAATCGCGCAAATCATAACCCGTATTGTCTTTACGTAACCCACGCAAACCATCCCAAATTTCGCCTTCCGCGGTGACCACCTCTAGGCCCAAGCATTGCTCACGCATATTGCCGTAACGGATGACTTGCGTACCGCCTGCATTGGTCGATAAATTACCGCCCACGGTGCAACTACCTTTGGCAGCTAAGCTAACTCCAAAAAGCCTATTTTCTTTAAGGGCCACGTCTTGCAGGTTTTGTAAAATGCAGCCTGCCTCGACTGTAATGGTGTTGTTGACAGTATCGATTGCACGTACTTTGTTCATACGTGTTAATGAAAGCACCAATGCCCGACCTGAACTATCTGGTACGGAACCGCCACTCAAACCAGTATTGCCACCTTGAGCAACTATCGGTACTCGATTCTCGGCACACCACTTAACAATCTGCGCGACTTCTTGTGTATCTGCAGGTTGAGCAACCGCAATTGCTTTACCTTGGTAGCGTTTTCTCCAGTCGAGGAGAAACGGCGCGGTATCAGAAGGCTCGGTAAGCAGCCTGCCCTTGTATGAAGCTTTTAATGACGCTTCTAATAACGCTTTTGTTGAATCAATCACTGAAAACCTTAATTTTGATCATTGCTACTTCTTTAATCGTCGCCCTTGGCTAAACCAAACAACTGCCAATAACAGCAATGCCGGAATAAAAGCCCAATAGTCAGCAGGCCTTGCAGGGTTTGGAAGCTCTAAGCTGTCGATTTTATATCCTTGTTCGACGCCGAGCTTCTTCGCACGGCTACCAAACTTCACATTGGCAACCTCCAGTTGTCCGCCTAAATCTACCAATGTCACGCCACCGGCCTTAATGCGCTCTTTGCCGTTCGTGCCCTCACCCATCGGAATAGCGACAGTTTTTTGTACCTGCTTACCGTTGTCGTTTTCGCCAGCTAATTTCACCACCAACCATTCGTCTTTTTTCAGGCCATCAGCCACTTTGTAAATATTGCTGACTGGGGAACTTAAACGTTCGGGATAAACCCTATCGATCAGCCAATCGGGGCGAAACAACAAAAAGCATGAGACTAGTAAAACAACAATTTCCCACCAAGTACACTTCAAACGAAACCAACCCAAGGTTGCGGCGGCAAACAATAATGAAGCCACCGTAGCGCTTACACAAACCAAAACTAGTTGCCACCAGCTACTCACACCAATCAAGAGTAAGGCAGGATTAAAGAGAAATACAAAAGGTAAGACGGCGGTACGCATACTGTAGATAGTGGCTTGCCAACCTGTTGCGTTTGAGTCTTCACCAGAAATGGCTGCCGCCGCATATGACGCTAAACCCACAGGCGGAGTAACGTCGGCCATGATACCGAAGTAGAACACAAACAAATGTACTCCAATCAGTGGAATGATTAAACCACTTCTTGCCGCTAGCTCGACGATGACCGGTGCCATTAACGTCGCCACGAGAATATAGTTGGCCGTAGTTGGCACACCTGCGCCTAGCAACAAGCAGATGAACCCCGTCATAATCAACATGATGAGAACATTTCCGCCAGAAATTACCTCAACGAAATCCGTCATCATCAAGCCCATGCCAGTGAGCGTCACTGCACCAACAATTAAGCCGGCACTAGCGCAAGCCACTGCAACACCAATCATATTGCGAGCACCTAGTACCAAAGAAAACCAGCAATCACTCAAGCCTTGCACCAAGCCCGTACTAAAGCTTGTTGTCTTGCGAAAAAACCCAAGCAGCGCTGGTTGAAAAAGCACCATTACTGCGGCGCTAATCGTGCCCCAATAGGCAGAGGTAGCAGGCGATAACTCTTCGACCGATAAACACCATAAAAGCACAACAATGGGAATGAAAAAATGCAGGCCCGCGCGCACAGTTGGCCATGTCTCAGGCAGCACAAGAACTGGTTTAGTAGGGTCATCCATCGGCACATCCGGGTAGCGCGAGGATATTTTCAGCAACCCTAAATAGGTCACTAAAGTACCGAGCACAATTGCCGTAAAGGCGAAGTCGCCAAAAAGGCTTTTGATCAATTCAATGGCAAAGTACACCACTGCAAGCGCCGCAGTTGTGCCACTAATGCCTAAGCCCCAAGCCACTGCGGCCTGCGTGTAGGTGCGAGGTTGGTTACGCTCCAATACTTTCAAATCGAACTTGATCGCTTCTAAGTGAACGATATAAAAAAGCGCGATATACGAAATAATCGCTGGCAGCGCAGCATGCTTAATGATTTCGCTATAGGGAATGCCTACGTACTCCACCATTAGAAAAGCGGCAGCACCCATCACCGGCGGCATAATCTGCCCATTGATCGAAGATGCCGCCTCAATTGCACCGGCCTTCACACCTGAGTAGCCTGTGCGTTTCATGAGCGGAATGGTAAAAATACCTCCCGACACGACATTGCTAACCGATGAGCCAGATACGACTCCGTTCAGAGCACTCGATACCACTGCCACCTTAGCCGGGCCACCGCGCAAATGGCCAAGAATTGCCAGAGAGGCTTGCGTCATAAAATTGCCAGCCCCAGCCTTATCAAGCAAGGTTCCAAACAAAACAAAC
Source organism: Betaproteobacteria bacterium (assembly GCA_043789035.1). GTDB lineage: Bacteria > Pseudomonadota > Gammaproteobacteria > Burkholderiales > Burkholderiaceae_E > JAYWIG01. The sequence goes on along the minus strand of JAYWIG010000072.1, from coordinate 1,223 downwards.
AAGAAAATAAACTGTACTGACACGCCTAGCGCAACGCCATAAACACCCTCCGTTGTAAGCCACATGTGTGACACAAAGCGCGAGATTGAGGCGCCTTTGTGAGCGATGGAATCCGGCATGTAAGGGCCAGCGAAAATAAAGGTGAGGAACAAACCGGTGGTCACCAACATGCCAAAACCCATGGCCCGCCGAGTCGCTTCCATCATGATGAGTACGCCTATGCCGCCTACCCATAAATCCATGCTGGTAGGTTTGCCGGGCCTGGTTGCTAAGTCAGCGTAAAAAAGAAACAAATAGGCGGCACAGAATGCCCCCACTAGCCCCAATACCCAATCGATGAGTGGCACGACCGTGCGAGACGACCGTTTAAAAGCTGGATAAGCGATAAACGCTAAAAATACCGCAAAAGCGAGGTGTACTGCGCGCGCCTCAGTGTCGTTCAAGATAGCGAATTTCAAAATAAAAGGTAGCGGCGATGCATACCAAAGCTGAAACAACGACCAAACCCCGGCGACAACCATCATGAGCTTACCGACTGCGCCAACCGGCTCTCGACCGCCTAGGTCGGCATCTTTGACGATTTGATCTAACGATTCAGGTATCGCTACAGTGGCTTGGATAGGAGAAGTTTGGGTATTCATAACCGGAATCCTAACCGAGATAAACAAAAAAATTTAAAAAAGCTAACATCACGGCATGCGCCTCCGACATATCGAAGTTTTCAATGCCATCATGATTGCTGGCACCGTCAGCGGTGCGGCCAAGCTGATTAACATTAGCCAACCGGCAGTCAGTAGGCTTTTGCAACATGCAGAAATTCAGCTGGGCTTTGCGCTCTTTCAGCGAACCAAAGGCCGCCTCATTCCTACAAGCGAAGCCTTGGCCTTGCACCCGCGAGTAGAGCATCTCTTTAGCAATCTGACCGATGTTCGGCGCCTTGCGTCGAGCTTGAAGGCCGGCAAAACCGAGGCATCGCTGACGATACTTTCCATTCTTGCATTGAGCCACGAAGTATTGCCCCGCGCAGTAAAACTGTTTCAAGCAAAGTACCCAAGAGTAAACATTCGCTTTAAGGCGATGCATTCGCCTGAAATTTTGGGTGCATTGGCACTGCAAGAAGCCGATGTGGGCTTTATTGTCAGCCCCAAAAGCACGCAAGCACACCCCGCTTTGGTTCATGAAGAAGTCGCAAAAGCTAACTTGATGTGCATTGCACCTAAAGG
>JAYWIG010000071.1:0-16651 GCA_043789035.1 Betaproteobacteria bacterium | reverse complement strand
TTTGGAAGAGGAGGATCTTCGACATGTCGGGCAGTCTCTTTGATACCAACATTTGGATTGCAGTCGTCTTTCCCACGCATCCCTTCCACGACATTGCTCAAGACAGGTTAGCAAGCGCCAGCATAGCCAGGCCCGCAGTGATGTGCAGATCAACCCAACAGAGCTTTTTACGCCTCGTTTGAACACCGACAATCCTACAGGCATACGAAGCGGAAGCCTCTACGAATCGCGATGCACTGATTGCTTTAGATAGCTTTCTTTCTCTACCTCAGGTAGTGACCCGAGTTGAGCCGGACGGGACTTTTGAACTCTGGCGCAAAATGGCATCGCGAGATACCACCTCACCGAAAGTCTGGATGGACGCATACCTAGCAGCGTTTGCAGTAGCCGGAGGAATAGAGCTTATAACCTTAGATCATGATTTCAAAAATTTCACTGCTCATGGACTAGACTTAGCTTTACTCAGTCAGTAACTGTCTCAGTCGCAACTTCAATCCAACTGGCGACATCACAAACCCCATCAACTCTTGTACCTCGCCTCCACCAGACGTACCTACGCTTTCGATCTTGAATGACCCCAGCACCATCGCCAATGCCATCTTTATTTCCATCAGCGCCAGATAGCGTCCAGGACAGGTACGCGGCCCAGAACCAAAAGGCATGGATACTTTTTTGTCTGTAGGCTTGCCCGAATCGGCAGCAAGCCATCGTTCGGGCTTGAATAAAGTAGGCTCTGGGAAAAACTCGTCACTCACAGTATCGTGACGAAACAAACTCCAAACAATAGTACCCTTGGGTACCCGAACGCCTGCGACCGCTACCTCTTTAGTTGCTTCCAGTGGCATATAAGGGCCAACCGGCTTTAAGCGCATAGCTTCTTGAATGCATGCATCTATATAGGTCATGCTGTCGATCTGAAGCAATTCAAGTTCGGTATATTGAGGTGCAACACTAAGCACCTCTTCAATTGCAAGTGCCAAAGTATGTGGATTTTGTTTTAACAAATACAGCACCCACGCAATCGTATTGGCAGTGGTGTCCTCGCCCGCAAATAACATGGTAGACACATTACCCGCCACAGCGTTATCGTCGACACCGCTATCAGGCGTATCGGCCGCAATCAGCATGGCTTGGAGCAGGTTTTGCGGCTTATCTTTTAGCGCTGGGTTTTCTTTTAATGTATCCCGTGCATTCGCGATGAGCTGCTGGATGGCTGTGCGTAAATACTCAATACTTCGATCAAGCTTTCTATCCTGCGGCAACTTAAAGTAACGCCAGTAAGGAAACAACGAAAGACTCCGCCGAGCGATGGCAGGCAATACGTTGTCCAAATGTTGCTGAATTACATCCTCGCCTGACTCTAATGTATTCACCTCGGTTCCAAAGGCAAGCCCGGCAATGATGTCGACCGTGTAACGCTTCAAATCGCTTGATAGATCAATCGCCTCATTGTTTCGCGCGGCTTTCTCCCAACGCTTATGCAACCTCACAGCTACTTTTATCAAAGTCGGTAAATAGGCCTTAATCGGCCCTGGCGCAAAGCCCGCCATCACCATGCGACGTTGGTTACGCCACTCGCTACCTTCTGCCTGGAATACGCCGCTGTAACCGCCCATCTCTTTAGAAACTCGCTCGGTAATCGACGGGCGCCTAAAACCGTCTGGCCTTTCGCGCAGTACCGCCGCAATGTCCTTATGCCCCGTAATCACCAAAACTGGGCGCGAACCGAAGTACACACGAAAAGTATTGCCGTATTGCCGCGCCCAAGCTTCGAAATCGAGATGCACTCGATGCGCCTTGATTTGCAGTACGTTGCCAACTATGGGCCAACATTTTGGCCCGGGAAGGGATCCAATTTCTTTTAAAGTTTCTGTCGTCATATTGTTGCCTTAGTGGCTCATCTTTTCTTGTGTGTTTTCGTCAACGGTCAGATACAAATAAAGCATACGCTCTAACTCTCGCGCCAAGCTGCCGTTTTTCAATGCCTTCGGTGCCATAGCCACTGCTGAATGAATGCAGGTTTCCACGATCTGCGTTAGCAGGTAAATGGTAAGCTCCAGGCTTTCGATCTGCAGCTCATTTTGATGCTCTAAGAGAAAGTTTTTTACCAGATGTACCGCCTCCCTATCCATTTCAAGCTGCCAAGGCCGTAGAGGTAATTTATGGCATTCTTCAGAGATGACTTTATGCAACATTGGCTCTTCTGAATGAGAAGCGACATGTGCTTGAATAATTTGCTGAATTACTTTGCGAAGTGGTTTGCCTTGCGAATTTCGCAAAGCACTAAAAATAGGCGCAGATGTCTGCGTGGCGTGCCGAAAGTGAAGCTCCGCCAATAACGATTGTTTATTCGGGAAGTATTGATAAAGCGACCCAACGCTCACTCCTGCACGCCTAGCCACTTCATTGGTATTGAGTTTGTCGTATCCGACCTCGACCAAAATGCGAGCAGCGGCTTGAAGAATAGCGTCCACTGTAAATAGCGCACGGCTTTGCTTCGGCGTTTTACGGGGGGAAACTTCAATAGACATATTCACAGGCGTAAAAAATTAATGCGAGTATCAAACATGATAATTTACTCGCATAATTCATTTCATGCAAAACGCTACTCGAAACCAGTAAGGAGTTCACCATGAATGTTTGGCGACGTAAATTCAATCGATTATTAATCGCATTACCGTTAGTAATTTCATCACTCTCAGTGAGGTCACAAAATGTAGACGCGTTAGCCAGCAAACGGCTCGCAACCCCACAAGACTCTGAAGGCCCGTTCTACCCAAAACAATGGTCCGGTGAACTCGATAATGATTTACTGAGCTTTAACGGTAAACAATACGCCAACGGCACTGTGATGAACTTAGCGGGAAAAATTTATTCGATCGATGGCGAACCATTAGCAGGTGCAACCGTTGAAATGTGGCAATGCGACGAAACCGGCGAATACCGCCACCCTAGCAGCGGTGGCGAAGCCCCTGCACAGCGTGGTTTTCAAGGTTTTGCCCGAATTCAAAGTGCAAGCGATGGAAGTTATAGCTTTCGCACACTAAAACCAGTCCCATACAACGGCAGGCCTGCGCATGTGCATTTTAGAGTTCTCGCTCAAGGCTACCGTGACTTAACAACGCAGATGTACTTCAATGGCGAAAACAAGGAGGGTAATTTTCTTCTTAGGCTATATGGCTTTCTTGGTGGTTTCTCAAAAGAGCGTGATCGGCTGACAGCATCGCCTGAAACCCGGGCGGTGGGCGGTAAAAACGAAATGCACGCTGCGTTTGACATTACTTTGAACAAATTGGCTTAAACCTAAGAGTCTCGATTACCTCTGTTTTAGTAACAGATCAAAACCTTATAGAGGTGTTTCTAAGGATTTCGGGATGGAATACAGTAACGGACATTAGAATCCGGCATTCTCGTTATTTCTTTCCGAAAGATCTTTATGACTGCACGCACTCAGTGTCATGGCCTACAAGTGGCCACTGAACTCCATCTATTCATCGAATCGCAGGTATTACCGGGTACGGGTGTTGATAGCGCAACCTTTTGGAAGGGTTTCGATGCACTAGTAACCGACCTTGCTCCAAAGAACATTGCTTTGCTGGCTGAACGTGATCGTTTGCAGCTCGAGCTCGATAAATGGCATACCGCTAACCCAGGTCCAATTAAAGACATGGGTGCCTACAAAGCGTTCTTGAGCAAGATTGGTTATTTGGTACCAGCCCCCGTAGGCACCAAAGCAACGACAGCAAACGTGGATGCCGAATTGGCTTTGCAAGCTGGCCCACAGTTAGTAGTTCCAGTTTTAAATGCTCGCTACGCATTAAACGCAGCCAACGCTCGCTGGGGTTCGTTGTATGACGCGCTGTACGGTACGGATGCTATTTCCGAAGAAGGCGGCGCCACTCGTGCTGGTGGGTACAACCCGATTCGCGGCGCGAAGGTTATTGCCTTTGCTCGCAACGTACTCGACCAAGCCGTGACATTAGCTGGTGCATCACATGTCGATGCCGCAAGCTATAAAATTATCGATGGCAAGCTGACCGTAAAATTAAAGAGCGGTGAAGAAACTGTACTAAATGACAACTCACAGTTGATAGGTTACCAAGGCCCAGCCGATGCACCAACGTCGATCTTGCTTAAGCACAACGGCATTCACTTGGACATTCAAATAAACCGCGAAACCGCGATTGGTAAATCCGATGCTGCAGGTGTAAGCGATGTCGTGATGGAAGCGGCGCTTTCAACCATTCTCGATTTGGAAGATTCGGTAGCGGTTGTTGATGCGCAAGACAAAGTAGTTGCTTACAGTAATTGGCTGGGCATCTTGAAAGGCACTCTTACAGAAGAAGTAAGTAAAGGCGGCAAGACATTTACACGCGGCCTAAACCCTGACCGCGTTTACACGGCAGCAAGTGGTAAAGGCGAAGTGACTCTGCATGGTCGCTCATTGATGTTCTTGCGTAATGTTGGCCATTTGATGACCAACCCAGCGATTCTTTATGCTGATGGCAAAGAAATTCCCGAAGGTATCTTAGATGCCATGGTGACGACCACCATTGCCATGCACGATTTAAAGCGTACAAACCTGCCAGGAATTCGTAATTCCCGCACCGGTTCTGTTTACATCGTTAAGCCAAAAATGCACGGCCCTGCCGAAGTCGCATTTGCTAGTGAATTGTTTGGTCGGGTCGAAGCCGTTCTTGGCTTGAAAGCTTACACGGTGAAGCTTGGCATCATGGACGAAGAGCGCCGCACCAGCGTGAACTTAAAGGCTTGCATCGCTGAAGCCAAAGAACGTGTTGCATTTATCAACACTGGCTTCTTGGATCGTACTGGCGATGAAATGCACACCGCTATGCATGCCGGCGCGATGTTACGCAAAGCCGATATGAAAACCACTGCGTGGATTAGTGCATACGAGCTCAACAACGTACTCACAGGTTTGAACTGTGGCTTGCGTGGCCGCGCTCAAATCGGCAAAGGCATGTGGGCAATGCCAGACTTAATGGCAGCGATGTTGGAACAAAAAATCAACCATCCAAAAGCCGGTGCCAATACCGCTTGGGTACCGTCGCCGACAGCCGCGACCTTGCATGCCCTTCATTATCATGCAGTCAATGTAAGCGCCGTGCAAGAGCAACTCGAAAAAACGGACGCGGACGCCGAGCGCGAAACCATTCTGAATGGTTTGCTAAGCGTTCCAGTCGCAACCAATACCAACTGGACAACAGCAGAAAAGCAGCAAGAACTCGACAACAATGCCCAAGGTATTTTGGGTTATGTTGTGCGCTGGATCGACCAAGGTGTAGGCTGCTCAAAGGTGCCCGACATTCACAATGTCGGCCTGATGGAAGATCGCGCAACCCTGCGTATTTCAAGCCAGCACATGGCCAATTGGTTGCTCCACGGCATTGTGACGAAAGCTCAAGTCGAAGAAACTTTCGAACGCATGGCTAAAGTAGTTGACGGCCAAAACGCTGGCGACACGCTTTACAAAAACATGGCGGGAAATTTCACAACTTCATCGGCCTACAAAGCTGCGACCGACTTGGTATTCAAAGGCATGGAGCAGCCAAGTGGTTATACAGAGCCGTTGTTGCATGCTTGGCGCTTGAAAGTAAAAGCAGCTTAAGACAGTTGCGTATCGGTTTTTGCAAGCAACGCAAATGAAATAAGCCAATGGGTAGACACATAATCTCCTTGAGTAATGTGAGCCCAGGATGCTCTTTCGTGTGCGCTTGCCAATGCCTGCAAAAACTGACCAACACTTGGTTCAGCAACAAGTACGGCCAGGCTACGTAAACACCAAGCACGGGAGAAGTTAAGACCATGCCAATGCACTTGCCGGGCATCAGTATGTTGAGTAACGTCTAAAGGCTTTAACCGTTGCGCGACCTGCTCACGAGTTTTCACCGATTGATACAGATCCGGTAAAAAGTTTTGCAGCCAGAGATCCTTTTGCGCTGAAGGTAAACAGCGGCTTATTAAGAGCGCTTGCGTTAAACACGGGGATAAAAAGTCCTCACCTGAAATGTCGTAAGCAAGCGGGTAGTCGGTGTCATGAGCGAACCATGTGATGGCTTGGGTTTGAATGGCCGCTTCGAGTTCTTGATTGCCAAAGCTCTGGGCGTAATCGAGGGCTAAAAGCATGGCAAACGCGGTGTTGCTATGTACTCCATGACGTACCGGGCCCTGAGCAGTATTTAAATATTCCACAAACCGTTGGGCTATGGGCAACGCTAAACTACTGATCGCATCCAGCCACGCTTGCACGCCTTTAAACCCAAGGCCCACGCACGCGTGCAGCTCGCTGGCCAACTTGAGAAGCCATGCCCAACCATAAGGGCGCTCCCATGTGGCTGCCCCGTTACGATGAAAGTACTCAAGCTCTTGCTGGCAGTTTTTGGTCGTGAAGTGGGCATCAAAAACCGCAAAAACCTCTGCGTGTTGAGACTCAATCTGCTTGGTGCTCAAGGCCGGCAAGAGTAAGCGTAACAAGCGCAGCAAACTCCAATGCATGTGTACGCACGAATGCCAGTCATAGCTACCGTAAAACACGGGATGGCGCAGCGCTGGCTCTAAAAAGTCACCAGCTTTCTGGCTTAGGTGCTGCGCCAATTGCGGATATGGGCGCTGAATGTTAGCTAGGGCAACTTGAATCCATTGGGCTTGATTAATAGGTTCTTGCATAGGTGTCGATGTTGGGCTGGATCCGTAAATTAGCATGAATTCGGCCAGAAACTTTTCTTATTCTTGATGCCATTAAAAAATCAAGACTGTATCGCCTTCACTGGCCACGCAGCCATCTTTTATCGGCTCCCAACCTCGATGAATCACAATCTGGCGCTCGTTATGACAAAACTCTAAACGTTCAGCTTGCGGATACTTGAGACGAGCAAACGCCTCAATCGCTGCAGGCATAGATACTTGATAGCGTTGCTTTTCGAGATCTGACTCTGGATGATCGTCACTATGAATCATCGAAATAAACGCCCCGACGGCCATCAGAAAACGGCTCCCAACTTCCATTAGAGAGGGCAAGTATCCGTTCTCTTTGAGCCAACTCTGCGCTTGTAATCGTGGATTGTCATTCACTGTTAACGCACCGATCGCGGTGGCTAGTATTTCGATCACCCACTGGTTACAGTTTTGATATTTTTGTGAAAACGGATAAGCGTTTGCGCTGTATTTAGCATTGAGCAACGCGAGTGCATTCGAATTATTAAGCACCGCGATTTCTAAAGGCTTCTCCGCAGCCTCAGAAAGCAAGACAACCGAGATATAGCCTAATGCAGGGCTATCGGTGCCCATTACAAACCCGGCCATTCCTTGATCAAATATTTTGGGCTTACCTTCATCACAAGCGTAATAAAGTTGGCGAATCGACCAAGGTGTATTCGGGCTTGCTTGCAGGCTAATACCTGAATGGGAATAACGAGTATTGAATCTAGAAAGATCCAGCCCTGATCTAGATATTAAAGCTAATGATCGGCCCGATGCTTGCAGCTCGGCTTTAACCACTTCGCTAAAGCGTAGCAACTTGTCTTGTTGCGTAATACTCAGCGAAGCGGGTTGATCGCAATATCTAAGAGAAGTTGCAAAAGCAGGATGCCAGAAAAAAGCAAACCAAATCCCTAACCCAAAAAGCGGTTTGCAAATTTTTACTAACCCGGTTTTCGACTCAGAGAACGACTGGAAACGTTGCCAGTTCACGGTAAGTGTCATCATTCAAAACTAAAAAGAAGGCGACCTGAGTTTTACCGTTGGCAAACTCAACACCATAGGCCCGTTCCCGCGCTGCGATGATGTCGCCCGCCATCAACTCACTCTTATTAAAAGCAGCTTGAGGAAGTGACAGAACTAACTCACCAGAATCGTTTTTTCCTGATGCAGTAGCTACCGCTTGAATTTTCAGACGAACAAAACCTGGATGATCAGAAGCCAATGCAACTTCTAAGAGCCTGTATTGCCCAGCAGCCACATTTCCACCTTGAGTGGAACTATTACTAGAACGAGAAACCGAATCAGATAGACTTCCTACCGATGTACCAATACTTTGATACAACAACGATGTCGCCGAGCTTGCAGCAATTGCAGGCATAGCAACAGCAGTCAAAGTGACCATCATTACTACTGCAAATTGTTTAGATAAAAACACTGAAAAACCCCTCAAGATGTAAACCCAATCCGCATTGTATGTCCGGCAGGGACGTGAGCTGTGAGAAAGCTCTGCTCAGATGCCCTTTTTTACCATCGCAACCAATTGATCAAGTGCCACACGCCAACCGTCCTCGAATCCCATCGCTGCGTGTTGTTGGCAGCCTTTTTCGTCTGCGTGACTAACCGTTGCGCGGTAACGAGTGCTATTTGCACCATGCGGCGAAAATTCAACTTTGGCAGTGAACATGAACTCGACGCTTTCGTCACCACAAGGCGCATTCACTGGCGCTGGGCGAAAGCCTGGTAACAAGGCATTGGTCCATACGATGCGTTCACTTTTCACAGCCTCTAAATAACAGCCTGTATTCCGGTAGTCTTTGCCTTCGGGCGATTGCATAGTCGTGCGAAAGATACCACCGGGGCGAACATCTAATTCGGCATCAATCGTTTTCCATGGCAAAGGGCAAAACCATTGCTTCAGCAACTCTGGCTCTGTCCACGCGCGCCAGACAAGGTGCGGCGGCACCTCGACAATACGTTCAAAAGTTAAATCTAACTTTTCATTAAAGTCTGTCGTCACATTGAATCTCCTTTATCCGTGATCAGTATTTTCTCGCACTTTAATAAGCACGCCTATCTCGATCAACTAAAATCATGTCCAAATCAATCACACGAGAATTCCCCATGAAAGCACTCCTGCTAGAAAAAGGCGACACCTTTTCTGCCACTGTTAAAGACCTAGATGCTGCAACGCTTGCAGGCCCAAATGCTGCAACGGGCGATGTACTCGCAAAAGTGCACTACTCAACTCTGAACTACAAAGACGGTTTGGCGATTTGCAACAAAGGCCCAGTCGTTCGTGTTTGGCCTATGGTCGCAGGTATTGATGCATCGGGTGAGATATTAGAGTCAAGCAACTCGCAATGGAAATCTGGCGACAAATTCATTCACAACGGCTGGGGCTTAGGTGAGACGCGCTGGGGCACGATGATTGAGCAAACTCGCTTGCAAGGCGATTGGTTGGTGAAGTTGCCAAATGCATTTACCCCACGCCAAGCGATGGCCATAGGTACGGCTGGCTACACTGCCATGCTATGCGTGATGGCGCTGGAGAATGGTGGCGTTGCAACAGGTGGCGAAGTGTTAATAACCGGTGCTACCGGCGGTGTAGGAAGCGTAGCAATTGCGCTGCTCTCTAAGCTAGGCTACAAAGTTGTTGCAGCAACAGGCAAAGCGTCTGAAGAGGCTTACCTTAAATCCTTAGGCGCAAGCGCCATCATTGATCGCTCAGAATTGAGTGCCGCAGGCAAGCCTTTCCAAAAAGAGCGTTGGGCCGGTGTAGTTGACGCGGTGGGGTCACACACCCTTGCCAATGCGCTAGCGCAAACTCGTTACGGCGGCGTCGTAGCTGCCTGTGGTTTAGCGCAAGGAGCCGATCTCGCGACAACGGTGATGCCTTTCATTCTGCGCGGCGTCACCTTAGCAGGCATCGATTCGGTGATGGCACCGATTACCAAGCGTCAAGCTGCATGGGAAAGATTGGCCAAGGACCTAGACCTTGCTCTGCTCGAAAGCATGATTGAAGAAGTGCCACTAGAAGGTGCTATTGAGAAAGCCCACCAATTGATGGATGGCAAAGTTCGTGGCCGCATAGTTGTTAAAGTTCAATAGCGTTCTGTGAGAAACATAGATTGCCCATGTCGCGTTCGAGAGCCGGTTACAAAATCCTATAGTGAATGTTGCCAACCTTGGCATCTTGGTATCGAAAAGGGCATTCATTCACCGACACCAGAAGCTTTAATGCGTTCTCGCTACAGCGCTTATGCGCTCGCAAAAAAGAACGACGATACCGGCAGATCCATGATCACGTATTTGCTAGCGACTTGGCATGTCAGTACAACGCCGGGCGACATGGAGCTATCTCCGACTCAATGGATAGGCGTTGATGTACTTCACACCGAAGGCAACGACGAAGTGGGCTTAGTTGAATTCAAAGCCTTCTTCAAAGTTGACGGTAAAGCGCAAGCAATGCATGAGCTTAGCCGCTTTGTTTGTGTTGATGGTGCTTGGAAATACATCGACGGCGAACACAGTGAATAGTATTTCCGTCTGAATCGATGCGGTAATTTGGCAAGGCTATACACTCAGGTGTATAACAACCTTGCATTCACTCACATCGAAAGAATCTAATGAAAACACGTCGCCAATTTATTCAAATCGTTCCTGCCGTTGGTTTAGTTGCGCTTGCCGCTTGTAGCGAAAAAGCACCTACTCCGCCCCCAGCTCCAGTCGCTGCGGCCCCCGCCCCTGCCCCTGCTCCAGCGCCGGCAACTCCAGAACCCGCACCCTCGGCTGCAGCTCCTGCGCCCGCTACCGCAGGTGGAATGGTCGACGAAAAGGATGCACAAGCCATATCTCTCGGCTATGTCGCAGTTGCAACTACCACCGACAAAGCAAAGTGGAAGCAATACACCGAAGGTAGCCAATGCAGTGGCTGCGCGCTGTACCAAGGTGCTGCAGGGTCAGAAGCCGGTGGTTGCGGCATATTTGCAGGTAAGCAAGTTGCGGCCAAAGGCTGGTGCAGTGCCTTTAATAAAAAAGCGTAAAGTAATTACGCTCGCGGCAAATTAGCCGCAATTAACTCGCCGGAAATTGATACGCCACGTAAAAATTCAGGCAATTTATCGCCGGGGCCATACCAATGGGCTTCGGCGATTTCGTTTGTATCTACGACGATGTCGCCGCTGTCGTACTCAGCCGTAAACGCAACCATCAACGAGTGAGGGTAAGGCCAAGATTGACTTGAAAAATACTTCAGGTCTTTTACCTTCAACCCTACTTCTTCAAACACTTCGCGGTGCACAGTTTCTTCAATCGATTCGCCAGCCTCAACAAAACCAGCAAGCGCGCTAAATCGATTACCGACGGCTAATGCATTTCTTGCCAAGAGTATTGAATTCCCCTTTTTAACCAAGACCATCATCGCAGGTGAAATTCGAGGATAGGCCATAAATTTACAAGAGGTACATCGATAACATCGCTCACCTGCGACCAAACGCATTGGAGAAGCACAGGCACCGCAAAACTGGTGCGTGCGAGCCCAATCAGATATTTGAAAAGCGCGGCCAGCAACAGCGACTAAATCAGCACTCATGGCACCCCATAATGGACGCATCTTGCTAAATCGATACCCCATAGGCGCAGCCTCACCCGCAGGTACATAAGCAGCTCGACAATAAGCCGTACCCAACATTCCAATCGGATGAAAACGTTCTTCACCGATATTCATGTAAGCGACCATGCCATTAGGAGGTAAGGCCAAATTATCTTCTTGAATCATTAGCTCATCGCCACGAAACACAAAGTTAATGGTTGAGGCGACGGCCGCAGTAGGCGCTGCCATTAGAGGTTCGAAATTGAGAGGTGTTTGAAGCATGGTGTTAGGTAGCCGAAATGAATTATTTTTGTGAAAGTGTTCTAGGTTGTAAAAGACTTAAAGCCGCTGAAACCAGCAAAACTAGTGCCGCAACAAACATCGCCGTGTTTAGCCCTACTGTATCTGCTATCCATCCTGCAAACACTGGCCCGATCGCTTGACCTAACGCAAAAATCATGGTGAATGAATTCATGGAGGTAGCCCATAGAGACTGTGGAAGCATCTTTCGCGACAATAAGGCAATCGACCCTGGTGCCATAAAAAATGAACCGCCTACTAATAGCCCTGACAGCAATAAGACGGGTTCGGATTTCGAAATTAGCGGCAGCGCGCTACCTACTGCGGTTACAAGTGTTGAAAGCGCAAAGGTGTGGGTTGGCCACCAGTTTGACATTGCTCTACGCCAAACCCAACCCGAGGCCATGGCGCCTATGCCAACCACTACCCAAAGAGTGGCAGAAAAAAATACGCTCACCTGCATTTCTTTCAACCAGGCGATTACAAATGTCATGTACACAATGTAACCAACGCCGAATAGAACATAAGCGAGCATGAGTGGAATAAACGAGCGCCATGGAAATTTTTGGGTCGAAAATGAATTCTGTTTCTGAGGAATTTTTAACGCTGATACAACAGGCAACACTGCAAGAACTGCACCGACCGCTCCTAGAGTGATCCATGCAGCAGACCAACTCATGCCACCAGACAAAACTGGATAAATCACAAAGCCACTTAAGGCAATACCCAGCCCACCGCCTGCGTAATAAATCGCTACCGCAGAGCCTGCTTGCTTGGCATCTTTATCGTACAGAGTGGCAACCATAGCGCCTCCGCACGAAAACACCCAAGCAGAACCAATGCCAGTGAGAAATCGCAACACCAACATAAAGGGAAAATTGGTGGTAACTCCAACCAGCAAAAGCGTAATGACCGACGAGATCAAACCCGTGACAAATAAAGCCGAAGGTCGATACCGCGCAAGCAGCAGCATGCCGGTTAACCCACCCACGCCATAACCTAAAGAATTGGCAGTGTTTAACCAACCCGACAGAGCATAGTCCCATTGCAAATCGCTGCGCATGACGGGCAAGATCAGTGCGTAAGCAAAGCGCGCGAAACCATTCACGACAGCAATGGCAAGAGCCAGAAAAAAAGCTGTTTTTAACGTCGGGTTCAAATTATCAACGCTTAAAGCTTATAACTCTGATCAATCTTATCGACCAACCGCACCAAGGCAGCGAAGACATCGTCGCCTGCGCCCATTTGCGCAGCGCTACTTTCTTGCTTTTTAAACTGTAAAGCATCCTGACGGCACTTAACTTGTACTTCTTCGCTAATAGGAATCATAGGCCCCAGTGCAGCACCAGCCACTTGAACATCACAAGCACGTTGCAATGTCCAAAGAAAAGCAAAGGCCTGTGGAATCGTCAACCCCCAAGCTAAAAGCCCATGATTTCGCAGTATCACTGCGGAACAATCGCCAATCGCTTCCACAAGTCTAGGGCCTTCATCGGCATGAACGGTAATACCTTCGAAATTGTGATAGGCCACTTGGCCATTTAACATCGCTGAGTAGAAGTTATTAGGGCTTAAGCCAGCCGCACTACAGGCAACCGCCATACCAGCTGTAGTGTGCGTGTGCATCACACAATGCGCATTCTCGATACCTGAGTGAATGGCAGCGTGTACCGTAAACCCTGCTGGGTTTATAGGCGAGTTCGAGCCATCGACCACATTGCCACTCACATCGATCTTCACCAAATTCGCGGCAGTAACTTCCGTGTAATGCAGACCAAACTGGTTAATCAGAAAATGTGTTTCAGGGCCGGGTACGCGGACGGTAACATGGTTATAGATAAGCTCCGTCCAACCAAGCATAGCAAAAATTCGATAGCAAGCAGCCAGCTCAATTCTGAGACGTTTTTCCTCTGGCGAAGCTTGAGCAATCATGCCTTGGTAACGCTAAGCACCGCATTCACAAACGGTGCGACCTGACTCATATTTAACCCAGCAACATTGGTTCTGCCATCGTTAGGCATATAGATCGCATGATTCTCACGCAAGGCATTCACATGCTCAGGCGTTAATCGCAATAGTGAAAACATACCTAGTTGATGCTCAATATGATCAAAAGCATTATTGCCAGAGGCTTCACGAAATTGCAAAGATAACGCTGCACGAATGCCAGCGATCCGCACTCTCATAGCTTCTAGCTCGTCACGCCACATCTTGCTTAACTCTGGCGACGCCAAAACGGTTTGCACTGTCGCTGCGCCATGGTCAGGCGGCATTGAATAATTGCCACGAATAAGCGTGAGCACATGATCGAGCATTGTTTGCGACGACTGCGCAGTTGCGCCAATTACCATAGCACTACCTACGCGCTCGCGATAGATACCAAAACTCTTTGAGCATGAGACAGCAACCAGAATCTCGGGTACTTTAGCGGCAATAATTCGCACGGCGGCGGCATCGGCATCCATGCCCTTACCCAAACCTTGGTAAGCCAAATCGACAAACGGAATGAAACCACGACGCGTGGCGACGTCAGCAACAATTTGCCACTGCGCATCGGTTAAATCGGCACCCGTAGGGTTGTGGCACGCACCGTGTAAAAGCACCACATCATTGGTGCCTAGCGTTTCTAAATGCGCTACAAATGCATCGAACTTTACTTGTTGCGTGTTCAAATCGAAATAAGGATAGCGGGCCAACTTCAACCGTGCAGCCCCAATCAATGGGCCATGGTTAATCCAGGTTGGGTCACTTAACCAAACAGTTGCTTCTGGTTTTGTGAAGGCAATTAAATCAGCCAACGCGCGTAATGCCGCACAGCCGCCCGTCGTTTGTACAGAACGAATACGACCACCTAGGGTTGCAGCCATTGGGCCTGCCACCAGCTGAATCATCGACGCATTGAATGCCTGATCCCCCAACATGCCTAGATAGGTTTTTGATTGCTGGGTTTGCAATAACCGCTTCTCAGCTTCTTTCACGGCGGCCATCACCGGCGTATTGCCAGCATCGTCACGATACACACCCACGCCAACATCGATCTTCTCGGCTCTCGCGTCTTCACGAAAAGCGGCCATTAAGCCCAATAACGCATCGGTGGGGCGGGGTTCTAGAACTTGAAACATAACAACCTCAATTAAACAGCATTACCGCTATTAAATCAGGAACTTGTCAGGACATAAATTCACGAGTGAAGTGTTTCAATATTCTTACCGAGTAACGGTTTGAATTTCTACGTTAAAACACGTATAAAAACTTCGGCCTTTGAAACTACTTCGAGCGCTATTAGGCGTATAGAATCGAAAAGTATGAGCCCCCAATATAGCGACGCCCCGAAAACAAAATGAATTTACCCGCCAAAATTAGCAAAATCGACCTAAAAAAAAATCGAGTACATTCATCAAACTACGCTCACGGCGCAATTACGGTCTTGTTTATATTGGCCTTCAATGCGATTAGTTTTGCACAGCCAGCACCCCAAACTCCAGTGACTTCTGCCCCTCAAGGTAGTGCAGGTAGTGTACCAAGCGCTCCAAATGCAGCAGCCCCAGCGCCCAGCGGCCCTCCGATAAGTATCACCTCCGTCCGGGCGCAGCAAAAGGATTTACCTATTTTTTTGCAAGCAACTGGCGCAGTCACGCCTGTTTCTAGCGTTGACATTCGATCCCAAGTAACGAGCGTTGTTACCCAAGTACACGTGAAAGAGGGGCAATTTGTTCGCAAAGGCGAAGCGCTCTTTACGCTTGATGCCCGCGCCGACGAAGCTAATGTTGCCAAGGCCCGGGCGCAACTTGCTCGAGATCAAGCCTCATTAGCTGACGTACAGCGTCAGCTGGCAAGAAACAAACAATTGCTCGAAAGGAACTTTATTTCTCAAGGCGCTCTTGACAGCGTTCAATCGCAGGTTGATGCCCAGACTGCATTACTCGCAGCCGATAAAGCAGCACTCGACGCAGCCCGCGTGCCTTTGTCTTACAGCAAAATAATTTCACCAAACAATGGCCGAATCGGCACCATCGGTGTATTTGTTGGAAGCTCCGTGCAAGCAAATCAAACGAGTTTAGTGACCATTACTCAGCTCGACCCAATCGCAGTTCAGTTCAATCTGCCGCAACGATATTTATCAAATGTACTCGGCATGTTGAAAGAAGGCGGGGCCATTGTGGAAGCCAAGTTACCCGACAGCAAAGAGGCAATTAAAGGAAAACTCACTTTCGTCGATACGTCGGTTGACGCAAACACGGGCACCGTGAAAGCGAAAGCGACTTTTGCAAATAAGCAGAAT
This sequence comes from Betaproteobacteria bacterium, assembly GCA_043789035.1. Classification (GTDB taxonomy): domain Bacteria; phylum Pseudomonadota; class Gammaproteobacteria; order Burkholderiales; family Burkholderiaceae_E; genus JAYWIG01. Next base: position 758 of record JAYWIG010000071.1, on the reverse strand, counting down.
ACGTTGTGGCCCGGCTCATTTGTCAACGTCAGCGTTCAAGGCGAATCTTTGAAGGACGCCGTCGTGATTCCATTGGCAACCATTGTTCAGACGGTACGGGGCTCAATCGTATTCGTCATCGATAAAGAAAATAAAGCGGCAATTCGCCCGGTACAAATCGTGCAAAGCCAAGGTGACGATGCCGCAGTCACTGGTGTGAGGCCCGGCGAGAAAATCGCTCTAGAAGGTCGGCAAAACTTACGCCCCGGTTCAACCGCCGTTGAGCGCGCTCGCGACCCTTCTGGCAAAGGCGGCCTCGGGGGCCCTAGAAGTGGTGCGGGCGGTTCTAGTAGTGAGAAAGCTAAGCCATGAATTTATCTGAGTTATTTATTCGCCGTCCTGTGATGACGGTGTTATTGAACGTCGCACTGATCGTGGCGGGCTATATTGCTTATCAGCAAATTCCTGTGGCAGCGCTTCCGAGCTATGACACCCCCGTCATTAACGTATCTGCGACTTTGCCCGGTGCGAACCCTGAAACCATGGCGATTTCTGTTGCCTTGCCCCTCGAAAAGCAGTTTCAAACCATTCCCGGCTTAGCCACTATCAGTTCATCTAGCACATTAGGCAATACGTCGCTCACGCTGGAATTTGAAGAAGGTAGGAATATTGACGCCGCGGCAGTTGACGTACAGGCCGCACTTCTGCGTGCACAGCGTACCTTGCCAGTCGATATGACTATTCCTCCGTCTTATCGTAAAGTTAACCCTGCAGACGCG
>JAYWIG010000070.1:0-16675 GCA_043789035.1 Betaproteobacteria bacterium | reverse complement strand
GCAACTGACAAGAATGAATCTCATCCCGCTGGTGAAGCGGTGGGTTACATCATCGAGTTAGAAAATGGTTTCAAAATTTGGCACATGGGTGATACCGGTTTATTCGGCGACATGAAGTTTATTGGCGAATACTACAAACCAGATCTCGTTTTAATTCCTATAGGCGGTAACTTCACCATGGGGCCGGAAGATGCGGCCTACGCAATTAAGGAATGGATCAAGCCCAAAGCCGTGCTGCCCATGCACTACAACTAAAATCCTCTAGCCCCAGGGACATTGGCAGAGTTTGAGGCAGCGATGAAGGGCAGTTCGATCAAAATCATTGGAATTAAAGAAGGGCAGACAGCGGAGTTCTAAAATGAAAAGCAGGTACTTGTCGTCATTTTTAAACGGCTTAAATCCTGCTTTCTCGCTCTGGCTAGGTCTAGCACTGCTTCTGTGCTTTTACCTTGTAACACTGCCTTTTTTCGCCTTGCTCGTGCACAACGATTTAGGCTGGCATATTGCAACGGGCGACCTTATTCGGGCAACTCGCGCCATTCCGCAAGTTGACCCTTGGTCTTACACCGCGAACGGCCACCCTTGGATCAATCTCGCTTGGGCCTGGGATATTGCTAGCAGCTTGGTCTACGAAGTGGGTGGCCTTGAGTACATGCATATGCTCACCTTCGCTTTCGGTGGTGTATGTTTTCTACTAGTTCGGCAACTCGGATTAAAACTCGGTGGTGTTCCGTGGGTAGCATCACTAGCCGCGTTACTCGCATTGGCCATCGTTCCGTTTTACGGGCTACCGGACATCTTCTTTTCAGCCAGCCCGCAGCTTGCAAGCTATGTCTTAATTCTGCTATTCCTGCTTATTTGTCACGGCCAGCCAAGCTATTGGCTACTACCTTTGCTGTCCCTCATTTGGGTAAATGTACACAACAGTTTTCCATTGGGGTTGGTCATTCTCGGCCTGTATGCCGTTGTGGCACTTGTGCGAAAAGATTTTCAAAGGTTTCAACGATTTGTGATTATCGGCATACTGGCCCTAGCCGCTACCTTCATCAACCCCTACGGCATTAATGCGCATGCCTTGGTCATTCGTACTTTCGGGCACATATCGCAAGCACATATCAGCGAATGGCAGGCTTTTCACACCCTTCTATCGGGGTCGTTTCCTTATTCAGTAGGGCCAGTGATTTTGTTCTTTTTGATCTATTGCTTTACGCTAGTAAGGGCTTGGCGTAACGAAATTAAACTTCCGATTGAACTGCTCATCCTTAGCGTGTTGCTGCTGGTACTTTCTTGCCTTCAATATCGCTATGCATCGATTTGGGTATTGGTATCCGCTCCCCTGTTAGTACTCAGCCAAACAGAGTCAAGTCCTCAGACGAGCACTTTGCGAAATGGTGCAATCGCAATCAGCATTTATTTGATAGCTTTGTTTCTCATCATGCCCGCCTACATGCGAAAAGAATACCAAGCAGGTATGTCGCTTGCCCCTTTTCGATACCCAGCAAACGCACTGCAATTTATCGCCACTCACTATCCGCAGGCACGAGTGGCCAATCACTGGAACTATGGCACTTGGATGATTTTGTATCACCGCGAACAAATGCGTCCCATGATTGACGGTCGAGCATTAACTGCCTACCCAGACGAGCTTTTCTTAAAACACTACCAAAAAGACAATGATGCTTCTGCATTGTCTTGGGAAAACCTGTTGACCGAATATCCAAGCGACATTATTTTGTGGATGGCTGCTGATCACAAACAGATTAAGGCGTTGAAAGCACTGCGCGATTGGCAGACTATCTACTCCGATGACATTGCAGTTGTCTTCGGACCAGCGATTAAATCGCCGAAATGAATGGTCTTTATTTAATAAAAACTAAACCGCTAACGGTTTTGGTCTTTTTGGTGGCATTGCCACTATTACTATTAGCACTTCACGTTGGACATAACATTGAAGGTGACGAAGGTGTTGTGCTGTTCGGTGCATGGAGCTTGCTAAGCGGGCACCGGCCTTACATTGACGATTTCCAATTCATAACACCGGCGAGTAATTACTTTTTGTATTGGCTTTGGCGGCTGTTCGGACCAAATTTTTGGGTGGCAAAGGGCTTTGCGATTCTCTGTATCTACCTCGGAAGTTTGGCCATCTTTTTCACCAGCAACTTACTAGACCCGAGTGGCCAAGATCGTTTAGGAAAATTCATTGGCCCTTTTCTTTATTGCGCTTTCTCTTTTTTTTGGCCAACCATCAACCATAACACCTTCAATGCCTGCGCGTTAAGCTGGGCTTTATATTTCGGTGTTAAATATTTGGTCACGAATAAACAAATTAATCTCGCGGTTTGCGGCCTATTAACCGGATTATCAATACTCTTCCTTCAGCACAAAGGAGGCGTATTTTTATTAACTCTTACTGCGTTCTTTTTTGGGCTTCGATTTATTAGTCGCTCAAGTCGCGCTCTTGAATCGATAAAACCGACACTCCTCTACATTGCTTTTACCTGCATTCCGCTGTTGACATTACTCAATTGGTCAGTGTCAGTGCTTTACACCCATCTCTTTGATTTTCCCCTAAATCACTACCTTGCCATCAACAACACGTCGATGTTTCCTTTGGTAGCAACGCTGGTCAGCTTCGTGCTGCTTGCCGCCTTAGTGTTACCTGCAAGCAATCACGCTACGTGGCTTGTTTTGAGCGTACAAACGCTATTACTTGGCACAACTCTACAACGACCCGATGTGTCGCATGTGCTCATATTGACCTTTCCAATGCTTGCCGTATTTTTTATACCTTGCGATAAGCTGAAAATGCTATTCAGTCATGAACCATGGTTAAAGAAAATAGCGAGATTGGGTAAAAAATTAGCCGTCACGATCATACTCATATCCGGCGTCGTGACCTGGATATTTCGCAACCCAAGCTTTGAGAATCGCCCTGCTAATTGGCCGTTACTTCAAGAGGCAAAATCTATCTGCAAAACTCTGTACGCAGGGCCCTTTTTACCGGGAATCTACTACGAGTTAAGACTGCAAAATCCAACGTCATTTAGTTATTTACTCACTAACTTCAATACTGCATTGCAATTTCAAAAAGCAAGAACACAACTAGAGCTCGCTCAACCAGAGTGTGCCATTCTTCACTATGAAAATATTTTGAATTTCAATTACGATGCGAATAATATTGTTGAAGAGTTTTTCTCACAAAACTATAAGGTGCACCTAGTAAGTGGCAGCACCAAACTATTGGTTTTGCGCAAGAACGACTAAAGGCCATTTTTAGGAATCAAGAGCCTGCATGCTAAGTCTCTTTGAGTTTCAAAACTCTCTTGATCGGCACGACAAACAATTGCTTTAGTGTGGTGAACTGAGAGTTATCCTTTCCTAACCCAAACGTGAGCAATTCGCGTTTGGTCGTTGTAACATAAAGGGAACCAAAGGTGCGATCCCAGATTGCGAGAGTCGATCCATAATTTCTGTCGTAGTGCTCTGGGTTCTCCGAGTGATGAATTTGATGTTGCGCAGGGCTGATAAACCACTTCTCAATTGTTGGGCCAAACGAAAGCCATGCCGGGGAATGTCGGAGCGCTGAAGCCAGAAAATTTCCTGCAACCCAAAACACGTTAGCCCCTAGCCAATACATCGGTTGTACCTTCTCAGCAAAAAGAAACAGAAACAATAAATTCACCCCAATAGCGCCAACCACTAAAACATTGGTGGTTAAAAAGATTGAGAGTGGGTGTTGCCGTTCAGCCGTTACAAAGTTCAGTACTGTGGCGCTATGATGAACCTTGTGCAACTCCCAAAGCCAAGGGATCCTGTGCTCAACAAGGTGCACAAAAAAACGTAGAAAGTCATCGACTAAAAAAAGAGATGCGGCAAGCAAAATCGATAACGCCCATTGCGGTGCCCAAGTACTTTCAACAAGCCCCATGGCAGGCAACCACTGAGAACCGATTTCAATCCAACGCGGGCCATGCATGACAAACGCGTTCAACAATAAAGCGAATAGCACCATGTTGACGGTAAGTAAGAAGTAGTCGTTAACAGCACTTCGCGATAACCAAGTGGCTCTCGAAAAGACGTTCAGATGATTTGGAAGATTTGGTAACAAGCGCTTTTCGCGTTGCCAAATAAGGTAGCTTAACAAAAGCGAAACTGCCAAATACGGCCAGTAAGTTCGCGAGCTTGGGAGTAGGATAAGCTTCAGAGCGCCAAGAAACGGACTAATTAAAATTTCAAACCAACCAATTTTCTCCCAATATGTAAACATATATGTACTTTGTCGCAGACATTAAAAATGAAGACGGAAAGGTCTTTCAATGCACAACCATTCTGACATTATTAAAACGAATCAACAAGTAATCTTGTCGTTAGTCATCCCTGTTTTTAATGAAGAAGAGTCGATTGAAATCTTCCTCAATGCGGTTCATCGTCTGTTCAAAGACCAGTACTCGATTGGTCTTGAGATCATCTTTATTAATGATGGAAGTACCGATTCCACGCTTGATGTGTTGACCAAAGCACAGCTATCAACACCTAATCTAAAGATAGTCGATTTAAGCCGAAACTTTGGGAAGGAAGCTGCCCTTACAGCGGGGCTTGAAGCAGCCAATGGGCATATCGTGGTGCCTATCGATGTGGACCTTCAAGATCCCCCTGAGTTGATTCTTAAGATGATTGAAAAATGGAAGCAAGGTTTTGAAGTCGTTCTAGCCAGACGTACAGATCGAAGCTCTGATCGTTGGGCAAAGCGAGAGTCTGCCATTTGGTTTTATCGAATTTACAACAAGGTCGCAGACACAAAAATGCCCGCGAACGTCGGCGATTTTCGGCTAATGGACAGGCGAGTCGTCGATGCCATTAAGTTGTTGCCCGAATCCCGGCGATTTATGAAAGGTCTATTTGCATGGGTCGGGTTTCGTACCACCCACGTGGATTATGCCCGCTCACAAAGAGTTGCGGGTACCACGAAGTTTAAAAGTTGGCGACTATGGAACTTTGCCCTTGAAGGCCTTACTAGCTTCAGCACCGACCCTTTACGCATCTGGACTTATCTCGGATTTTCATTTTCGTTCCTGTCATTTTTATATGCGCTTTTCATCGTATTGCGCGTGTTCTTTTTTGGTATCGACGTTCCAGGCTATGCGTCTTTGATGGTCGCCGTCACTTTCCTGGGTGGCATACAACTCATAGGGATTGGCGTCTTAGGGGAGTATCTCGGCCGCACCTATCAAGAATCAAAACGTCGGCCTGTTTATGTCGTTCGGCATATTTATGAAACAGGCAAAAGCTAGTAATGGATCTTAAAGAAAGCGACATACTTGGCTCCTCCGCTGCATCACACTGGTACTACAAGTCTAAGGCCGCCGCAGTCGAAAAAATGATTGAGCACCAATCTGACAGAGTCATACTCGACGTGGGCGCTGGTTCTGGATTTTTCTCTCATCATTTACTGGCTCAAAATAAGGCAAAAGAAGCATGGTGTGTAGATACGTCTTACGCATCAGAGCGCGACGAGATGCGTATGGGAAAGCCGGTCTTTTACCGGCGCTCCATCGAGACTTTAAATGCGAATTTAGTCATGATGATGGACGTTCTGGAGCATGTCGACGATGATCGCGGCCTGCTGGTTGAATATGCAAATAAAGTGCCCGTTGGATGTATTTTTTTGATTACCGTGCCTGCATTTCAATTTCTTTGGAGCGGCCACGACGAATTTTTAGAACACAAACGTCGTTACACACTTTCGCACTTGGAATCCGTAGTCAAGGCAGCTAATCTAAAAGTCATTCGTGGTGTATATGGGTTCGGTGCAGTATTTCCTATCGCGGTCGTGCAACGCCTATTTTCGAATCAATTTAAAAGCAAACGAGCTGCACAATCCCAATTGAAAATACACCACCCAATAGTCGACGCTACTTTAGGAAATATCTGTCAATTCGAATTGCCTTTCATGCCAGCCAATCGCTTATTTGGATTGTCGGTTTTCTGTTTAGCCATAAAAACTTGAATAGCTGGCAATGAACGCGGATTTTCACAGGCAAATTTGGAGATTTTCTATTGCCGGCATCGCCAACACAGCATTTGGCCTGGCCATTATTTTTACTTTCATATATTTAGGCGTCAACGCACTGCTTGCCAATTTGTTGGGCTACGGCCTTGGCTTTATATTCGCCTTTTTCGTGAGCACGAAATGGACTTTTGAGAACAATCAGCCCATTAAAACGACCGCGCCACTTTTCCTCATGTCAGCAGCGATTTCTTATACTCTCAACCTTGTCACGCTCTTTATATTGCAGCAACAAACAAACCTGGGGCCATACATGGTTCAGGTAGGGGGCGTAGCGGTGTATGCAATTACGATGTTTATACTTTGTCGAATCCTAGTCTTTAAATAACTAGGCAATCAAATCGGATTTTTCCGTACTAAAACCACAACTTTATCGTCCGAGAATAATTCAACAAACCTATCTTCAGCGACAAGCAATTGCCTTAAAGGCCCCTCACGATTAATCACCACCGTGTTGAATTTATAACGATCAAATCTAGCTTTCCAATCGGGCTTTCCGTAGCTTATTTCAATATAGTCTTTTGCAAACTGATCTGAATACATATCCGCGCGCCCATCGATGAAGGCTTGTTGTTTTGGCCACAATCGCCAAGTTAAATAGCCGCCATAACCGTACTCGTTAAAAATCGGTCCGACTTGAGGTTGCTTCGCAAGCAAATCGATAGCGCTGTGGCCTATCAATGAATCCATTTGTTTAAGCTGACGATCCAATTTTCCATGCAAAAGTATCACCATGCCGATCACACCTGCAATTGCCAGCAACGCGTTGATGACATACTGTATAGGCCCTAAATCTTGCGAAGCTTTAGACACAAATATACTTGGTTTCATTTTGGACTTTAAGACCTCAAGTAATCTTGCATAAACGTCGTTCAATTGAGGTGCCATAGAGGCGCTTAGAACGATGGCGGCCAATGGGGCCTGACGTATTTGCGATAGGCTAAGCACGGTAAAAACAAATGGCAGTGCAAGTTCAAACAACGAAGGTTTTGTTATTCTAAATACCTGTACCAGTATCCATAACCCGATCAAAACAAACAACGCTGCTGATGAAAGGTGACCAAAAACAGCCGGTTGCCATTCGTTGATATAAGGCACTATCCAAAGTTTCATCACTTTGAATGGATGTATAAGCAATTTAGGGCCGTAAGGCGTTAGGCAAGCGGCAACAATCGTGGCTAACCAACAGACCCAGATAGCTCGAACTTTAAGTAAACATTCGCGCCAATTTCGCATGCCCATATTCCAGAGCGCCTCTAGAGTCATTAGGCCTGCGACCATTCCAATCAACACAATTCCAATGATGAATGCACCATGCAAATTCGCCCATAAAATCATGATTGGAGGAAGCATCCAAAGGCGCGAAACCTTCAAATCTTCTTGATATCGGAGCAGCCCAAATAGATACACCGTAAATAGAAAATAGGTGATAGCTTGCGGACGGCAATTCGCCCAAGGCAGAATTACCGCGGCAGCGGCACTTGTAAAAAGAATCGCTAGAAAGGGCGACGCTTTAAGCTTTAAGAATTGGTATAAGAGTGCGAGCGATCCGCCGAAAAGCAGGCCAACCAGCACGGAAATCAAGGTACCGCCACCGATTTTATGTACAGCGAAAAACACGACGTCAGACAACCATTCATGGTTCATCCAAGGTGTTGATGTTTGAGTCCAAAGAAATGGATCGTTTACGGGAATTTTCCCGTTTTCAATCATCCATTGGCCAGCCCGAAGATGCCAGAAAAAGTCTGGGTCAGCCAATTGTGAAGTAACAGACGCAATCATTGCGAATACCAAAATTACTAGGCCATATAGTGACACTTTAGGTAGCCGGTTCATCATACTAGTTTTTTCGCTCCGCCAACTTTAATCGTATTTGTGCAACTGCTTGTTCAATTTTTAACGCAACACCCTTTTTGCCATACTCTACCCTAGCGCGCGTTGGATCGCCGTTAACGCCGTCGACGTCAGCGTTTAAGGTATTACCCTTAGCATTTCCCTTCAGTTTCTCGACTCGCACTCCCTTTGGATTAATCGCCATTAATTGCGAAGTATCCGCGATTCCCGCATGATTTCCAATAGCGTTAGATGACTCACCCTGTTTTTTTAACCATGCAACGTAAGCACTATCGTCATAGTAATCAGAAATAAAATGGACCCTTGTTGATGAATTTCGCCACTCCCTGTTGAGTTGTGTTGCTACAGTTTGCAAGCCTTTTTGGTTGGGTCCACTATCGCCGATAAACACAATGTCTTTAAAGCCGCTGGCCTTAAAGCTTCGCGCAGCAAACTCAATGACTTTGACAAAAAATTCCTCCGGCAACGAGATAGTTCCCGGAAATCGCATGTGTCCGGTCGGAGGTTCAACGTCCCCTTCGGGAACATAAGCTAACACTGGCGCAACGAGTGCGTTACCAAGCTTCACTGCAATTTGTTCGGCTGCATATTTCACAATTTGATTGTGCTTACCAAGCACCATGTGCGGGCCGTTTTGCTCAGTTCCGCCTGTGGGTAGGATAATCGTTGTTCGTCCTGAAGCGACAAGTGTACGAACTTCCACCGTCGTAAGATCTTCCAAAAATACTGAATCTGGCACCTGCGCGCCAACCCTGTCCGGTGCACTTAGGAGCAGGCAAATCGAAATTCCGAACGACAGCAGTCTGAGTTTGAGCATGTGAGGAGGCATTCAAAGAAAATCTGTTTTTACCGACTGGACGCTGAGTCAAGCACATTGGTCGAACAATACGAACACTTAACAATAACTCAAGCTAATTAACGTAAATTTAATGCAGAAAAAGGTGATAAATACCACCGTTTTCCGAAATTTCCCAACGATTTCACTCAAATCTCCCCATTTCGGAGGATAGCTTTTAAATTTAAAAAATGTTACGTTCGTAAAACATTAAGGAATTCCGATAACTGACGAATGGAAGAATTTTGGGATTGACTGGTCAGCAAATATTTCAATTGCAGATTTAAGTTTTCAAATTTTTTTCTGAATTAGTTATGAATTCAAACTAGCTTAATCGTTTTATCAATATGTTTTTTTATTGGAGTTTCATCATGAGTTTCGCTCTTAATTTCTTAAAGCGTCTTGCCATGGAAGAAGACGGTGCGGCAGCAGTGGAGTACGCGATTCTGGTAGCCGTTATTGCAGCGGCCGTATTCGCAGCGGTCAAACTTTTCAATCTAAACACCATTTTTGGCGATGTCAGCAACTCGGTACAAAACATAGTGACCAATGCGACAAACTAACTTTGTGCCCTCATCAATATTGAGGATGTTTTTTTTATAGCATGCGGTTTACTATTGGTTACAACAGTAAAAAACTCTTGAGAGTGCTTAATCGCGAGATTTGATTAGTGTTTCTTTGTGTGTGTCCATTAATTTTCTAGGAGTGTCCAAATGGCTTTAGATATCAGTGTTTTAAAACGGTTTGCAACTGAAGAAGACGGCGCGGCCGCCGTTGAATATGCAATTTTGGTGGCGGTTATTGCAGCTGCGGTATTTGCTGCGGTGAAATTGTTCAACCTGAACAGCATCTTCGGTCAGGTGAGTAACTCGGTAGGTAACATTGTTACCAATGCGACGAACTAGTTGATGCGCGGTCGGTCGTTGTGGGGGGCAAAAATTCTCCACAACGACGTTTTCAGACGCTAATCGTGAGCTTATGAGATAAACCGACGATTGTTTTTGAATCCCAATTAATTCGGGGTTGGAGAGTGCGAAGTGTACGAATTAGTTAACCCATATCTTTGCAAATTTCTTCGTGAAGAAGACGGTGCGGCTGCGGTTGAATACGCAATATTGGTAGCAGTGGTAGCGTTTGCCATCTTTGCAATGACCTTTCCATTCGATATCAAGGTGATTTTCAATCTCACTACTAATTCCGTGTCGAACATGATTTCTTCAGCCGCGAATTGAGACTTGAGAAATTTAAATGAAAACTTTTGGCCCGGTGTTCGCAAACTTCAACCTGGTGTTGTTCGGGCTGCTTTGTGTTGCCGTTTGGTGTGACCAGCGAACAAGAAGAATTCCAAACCAGCTAGTTGTAGTTGGTCTGATATGCGCCGTTTGTTTAAACACGTATGCGTTTGGTATCGACGGCCTCAAACAAAGTCTCTTTGGCGCCCTTGTAGGTCTTGCCATATTAATACCGTTTTTTGCTATGCGACTTTTGGGCGCAGGCGACGTAAAACTAATGGCCGCTGTTGGAGCCTTTTTAGGCCCAGCGGGCGCTTTACTTGCAGTTCTTTTTACGATGATGGCAGGAGGTTTACTCGCAGTCATTGTGTTGCTAATTCATGGTCGATTAAAGTCCACCCTCAACGGAATGAAAAATCCCGAGCGAATTATGCAAGCTCCTAAATCGACGACCCGACTTCCTTATTCATGGGCAATTTTGTTTGGAACTATAGGGTCAGTTTATTCAAAGGTTTAATTCAGTTGCGCTAACCTTTGTCGGCGCAAAAACGATAGGTAAGTGGAGAAAAAAATGCGAAGTCTACGGGGCCTAGTGATGGTCGGTATTGCTTTGATATTGGGTTTGGCAGCGGCCTTTATGGCTGCTAGGCTCATGATGCAACAATCGAACGTCAGCACTGCAAAATTAGCTGTCGCAACAGTCGACATGAATGTTGGGCAGCGCATTTCGAAAGATCAAGTTCGGCTGATCGAATGGCCCACAGGAAACCTCCCAACCGGAGCCTTTCCTACTATTGAAGAACTTGATGGCAGGGTAACCAAGATTGCTATTCAGCGTGATGAACCTATGCTTGAGGCGCGCCTCGCTCCGGTAGGTTCTAAAGGCGGGCTTTCAGCAGTTATTTCCGAAGGGCAACGTGCTATCACAGTCAGGGTGAATGATGTGATCGGTGTCGCAGGTTATGCATTACCAGGGAATTTTGTCGATGTCATCGTCAATACCAAAGAAGAGGCAAACCAGAGAACTGGGCAAGAAGAACGAGTTGTCTCAAAGATAGTTCTGGAAAAAATATTAGTACTTGCAGTGGGGCAAGAAGCAGGTAGAGATGACACAAAACCGAAAGTGGTCAATGCGGTTACGCTAGAGGTCTCCCCGATGGACGCAGAAAAAATCGATCTTGCAAGAAGTGTTGGCACTTTATCGTTGGTATTGAGAAACCAAATAGATGTTAAAGGTTCGCAAGGTTCTGGTGCCACCAAAGATTCGCTGTTGGGTTTAACCCCTTACAAACGGCCGGAACCTCCAAAGGCGGAACCTCCTCGTGCGGTTGCACCTCCAGCGCCCCCAAGACCAGCACCAATAGTCGTTCAAGCGGCAGCGCCGCCTGCCCCTGCACCCAAACCAAAGGCTGTCTGCGTTGATGCACTAGTAGGTGGACAAAGGCTTTCAGAATGCTTTACACCGGCAGGAAATCTATGATGGGCTCTATACAAATAATGAAACCTAAATTGCAACTTCTCAGCGGTGTTTTTTGCCTCACCTTCGCAGCTTTGATGATAGCCCCGGGCCTTTCCTTCGCTCAAGTTGCTGCCGAATCGGCGATTCTGCGAGGCAATGCCGCCGCAATCACCAAAGGTACTCCTAAGCGGGTTGTAACGCCGGTCCCTTCGGCACCGGCGTTGCCTTCTCTCGCTGCACCAGTCATGGCAGCTCCGCCACCCGCCCCAAGTGCGGCCGCCCAAGCCTCGTCAACAATAGCAGCGGACAATGGGCCTTCTTGCCCTAGCGGCCTGCCGGAACCAACAAGAATTCGATTGAGTGCAGGCAAAGCAACCTTAATCAATTTGCCTGAAGCCATCACTCGCCGCACGTTAGGTGACCCGGCAGTAGTCGACGGAAGAATGGTCTCACCGCAAGTGATGTACTTAGTTGCTGGGCGCGTTGGCTCAACCAATGCAATTTTGCAGGGTGTAAGTGGCCGCTGTACGGTTTTAGAGATCGTTGTTTCAATTGATATCGAATCAATTCGGGCAAAACTTACCGAGTTGATGCCTAACGAAAAAGACATTCGCATTACCGCTGCAGCTGATAGTGTTGTTTTGAGTGGTACGGTCGCTGATGCGGTGGTTTTAGATCAGGTAGTTTCTATCGCCAACGCTTATATGCGCGCCGCTTACCAGCAAGGAATGAGCGGCACTGGAGGCGGTGGCGCCGCTACGGGTGCAGGCAACCAAACGGCAGTGAGCGGCGTAGTTCCGTTGTCAGTACGAATTGTTAATTTGTTATCAGTAACGGCGTCACAACAGGTGATGCTTGAAGTAAAAGTTGCTGAAGTTGCAAAGACAGTATTGGACAAGCTAGGTGCAAGTTTTGGTGGTACTAGAACTAACGGCTCATGGTCTTATCAATTGCTGAGTAATTTCTTAACGGGTACAACTGGAACTGTTATTGGTGCTGCGAAAAACATTACTAACAATGTACTTCTCGAAGCGCAAAAGAAAGACGGTTTAATTCGAATTCTCGCCGAACCTAACGTGATGGCCATTAGTGGCCAAGAAGGCAGCTTTCTCGCGGGCGGAAAAATATTGATCCCAGTTTCTCAAACAAGCAATTTAAATGGTGCCGTCGTTTCGTTAGAGGAAAAAGAATTTGGAGTTGGTTTAAAGTTCACTCCAACTGTTCTGTCTGACGGGCGAATTAATCTCAGGGTCTCACCTGAAGTTTCAGAACTGTCTCGCGATGGAGTTGGTATTTCCTTAGCCTCCAGCTCGGGAACCTCAATTTTGCCGTTAATTACAACACGCCGAGCTTCAACCACGGTGCAACTTTTTGATGGCCAAAGCTTTGCAATTGGCGGCTTGATAAAGAGTACTCAGAATTCCAACATTAAAGCGTTGCCAGTGCTGGGTGAAATCCCAATTCTCGGTGCGCTATTTCGCAGCACTGACTTTCAAGAAGAAAAAACTGAACTCGTCTTTATTGTGACTCCAAGGCTAGTGAAGCCACTGCCGCCTGACTACAGGTTACCTACCGACAGAGTGGGCGAAGCCACTCGACAAGGTGTGTTGATTGATGGTCGATTAGACAACCCAGGGTTGCCGCCTAACAACTCGCCTTCGCCTGGCATTCAGATTAAGTAAGGAAAGCAACTATGAGCCCACTACACAAACTTGGCATGGCGTCAGTCATTCTTTGCTTAAGCGCCTGTGCCAGTACAACACCTAGCTTTACGAAAGACTTCGGAAGCGAAACAAGAACAATCGTCGCGCAACAAACTCGCAATCCAGACGCTTCAGTAAAGAACAAAGACAAAATGCCAGACGGCATAGACGGCAAGGCGGCGAGACAAACGCTAGAGCGATATCAAAAATCGTTTGGGGAACCACCTCGGAACACTAACTCTTTCACTATCGGGATCGGTGGTGGTGGAGGAGACTCTAGATAAATCTTAGTTGATCGGCATAAAGAGGTATCGAAAATGTTAGGTAAAACTCTCCGTTTCAAATATCAGCAAGGTGCAATTGCCGTTGCTTATTTGATCATGTCGATTCTCTTGCTTGGGTTCATCGGTCTTGGGCTTGACGTAGGGCGGCTTTACATTGCAAAAACCGAATTGCAAAACGCCTCGGACGCCTGTGCTCTGGCAGCATCCGCAGCCCTTACTGGCGCTAGTACAAATCAATTGCAGGTGGCAGAGGATTGGGCCATTGCAACAGCAACACGCAATTTGGTGGGGCTGCAAGCGACGCCTGTCAGTGTTACCGCAAATAGTTCGGTTACTTTCAGTGATACTTTAGACGGCACGTACAGCACGAGATCAGCCATTACAACCAATGCCGCGATACTCGCCAAAAAATATGCGCGTTGCACGGTTAACGAGGCAGGAATTAACTCTATCTTACTTAAGGTCATGAGGTTAATTGAAGGCCCAGCGACATTTTCGGCCAAGTCAGTGCAAGCCGCGGCGGTCGCTAATTTACAACCTTCGATATCTAATTGCGCCCTTCCAATTGCAGCATGCACAATCACTAACACCGGCCCGAACTTTGGGATGGACGTTGGCAGATGGTATAAAGGGCGTATCGCTGCTGGGTCTGGGCAAACAACCGGTGCGTTTCGTTGGGTTAGCTTCCCTGGAGCGAGCTCAGGTGTGCCCGCCTTGGGCACACTTTTATCAGGCACTGGTCAATGTAATTTGAATGCGGCCACTCAAGTAGCGTCTCAAAACGGGGCCATTGCCTCATTAGCTGCCGACTATAACGGGCGCTTTGGTTCATACAAGGGCGGAAACCCAAACAATTTATCAGGCACGCCAGACTTCACCGGTTACCCTTATTACCCACCTGTCGCTGTACCGACTACCCAATATTCATACCCCTTATCACCCACGGCACCGACCGCAGCATTTGCCGATTTTCAATCTCGTAGAGCGAGCAATGCCGCATTCCAAAACATTACCAATTTCTCCGAACCTGGTGGATGGAACCATATCAATGGTACCGGTGCTTCGCCTTCACACCAAGCGTTAGGAAGTGATCGCAGATTAGTGACTATGCCATTCGCTGATTGCACAGCGTTAGCAGGTGGTGGCAACCAAACCATCAAGGGATGGGGTTGTTTTTTAATGTTGAATCCAATTTTCAATCCTAATGACGACCAATGGCTTGAGTTTCGCGGCAACGCCACGTCACTTAGTGCCGGATGTGTCACTTCAGGTCTGCCCGGAGGGCCTTCGGCTGGCGGACCGAAAGTCCCAGGGCTTGCCCAATAATATGATGAACAGGTCAACCAAGTCCGCTACCACTCCACGTCGTCGCTCGCGTGGCGTTATCGCGGTCGAATTAGCATTAGTTTCAATCCCATTAATCATGATGAGCCTGTCTGTTTTCGAATATGCGCGGGCCATGTACTTGTACAACACCTTGGTTAAAGCGACGCGAGACGGCGCGCGTTATCTTTCTGGGTTTGATCCGACCGATGCGTCGAACTATCCAACTGCCAATGCGCTCAATCGAGTGATCTACGGCTACCACCCAGTACCCTCAGGTACACAGCCTCTGGTTCCAGGCTTAACCGCAAGCATGGTTGGGATTTGTGATCGAGTTAGCTCTAGCGCTTGTCCGAGTCAGACATTCATTAATGTACCTGCGGGCGCTTCTGGCAACGTGAATTTAGTGAAAGTACAAATCACTGGTTACACTTTCGTGCCACTCGTGCCGGGTGTCTCGCGCTTGTTATCGGTAACCTTCGATCCGATTAGCACCACGATGCGGCAGGTATTATGAAAATACATATTCGTCGCAGATCTTTTCAAGCGGGAGCGTTAACGGTTGAGTTGGCATTAGCTTCAATTGTTTTTTTGACGCTAGTACTCGCGGTGTTGGAATTTGGGCGGGTGATGTTCCTTTACACCAACCTTATTGAAGCTACTCGATATGGAGCGAGAGTTGCCACTGTTTGTGCGCAAGCGGACACTTCAGTAGTAAAAGGGAAGATGTTGAAATATGTATCAAACATAGGCCTAACAGCGGCAAACATCACCATTAGTTATCCATTAAATACCTGTTCAGCCGTTGATTGCGACCCTGTTACTGTTCAAATCAATAATTTCAGCGTGCCACTTTCGGTACCGTTCGTCAATCTAACCTTTCCCTTACCAAAAGCCACCACCTCGGTTCCGTCAGAAAGCCTTGACAGCGCCAACAATGCCATCTGTCAATAAAGGCGCCATTCGCCTAATGAGAAAATAACTTGAGAGTTTTAATTGTTTCTTCCGAAGCGGCATTTATCGAAAATGTTCGTCTTTCCATTCATGGCCTTGAACTACTTACTTCCGTAGCCTCATGGCAGGGCGATCTTGCAAACGCAACAACGCTGCCCGACAAAGGCGATATCGATCTACTGATTGCGGATTGCCGAATCGAGCCTACTGAAACGTTGAATTGCATAGCGTCGCTCATGCCGCTTTATCCTGGCGTCATTACAGCAATCTGTTTGCGAGGTGAATCGCCAGACATGCTAATGCAGGCAATGCGTTCCGGCGTGCAAGAGGTAGTTAACTACCCATTGGACACTAAAGAATTACGAGCGATGATTATTCGCATCGATCAGAAGCGAAAAATCGGCGCCAGAAAGCAAGGTAAGATTCTTTCCTTCGTTTCTTGTAAGGGTGGAAGCGGGGCAACTTTTCTAGCCTCCAATCTCGCTTACGCACTGGCAGAGGACGGCAAGACAAAAGTCTTATTAATTGACTTAAATCTACAGTTCGGTGACGCTGCACTTTTTGTATCCGACAAACGCCCGCCGGCAACGCTTGCCGATTTAAGCCGTGATTCACAACGTCTTGATACGGCACTTCTCGAATCTAGCGTTGTATCCGTGCTGCCTAATTTCGGTGTTTTAGCCTCACCAGGCGACCCGACCCAAGCGACGGATATTCGGCCCGCACAGATTGAGGCTCTACTTCGTTTTTGTCGAAACCATGTTGACTTCATCGTGCTGGACTTGGGGCGTTCAATAGACGGTTTGGCAGTGAAGGCATTAGATTTATCAGATCAAATTTATCCGGTCGTACAACTAACACTTCCTTTCGTCAGAGATGCTAAGCGACTTCTTGATCTATTTCGTTCGCTCGAATACTCCAAAGAGAAAATTCGATTTCTCATCAATCGCTTAGAAATGATCAC
>JAYWIG010000069.1:0-4429 GCA_043789035.1 Betaproteobacteria bacterium | reverse complement strand
GCAAGTCTTGCCGTTCTTCTACGTCGGAAAGAAACTCAGCAATGTTGGCATAGTTAAGTTGCCGCATAGGCTTTACTAAGCGGTTAAACACCATTTGTTGTTTGCTCATGTTTAATTCAATACCTGCGTGCTTAAGCAGCAATTGCTTGGCATGATGGAAGTCGGCGATCGCTATCATGTTCTTGTTTACGCGGCGACGGTTTCAAAGGGGTTTGTGATCGCAACCGGAGCTAGGCTTGAATGTAGCTCGTCTGGTTCTAAAATCTTTTGTAGATCGATCAAAAGCAATACTTTGCCTTCGTGTTGCACCATACCGTGCAGATATTTCAGATCTATCGCCATCGTTGTCTTAGGGATTTCGCTGATCTGGGTTTTTGAAAAAATAACAACTTCACTGATTGAATCGACCGTCACGGCGGCTTGTTTGCCGTCAATCTCAGTGATTAAGATGAGTCGATCTTGGGCGTTTGTCGATGACGCTATTAGTTCATCGGTAGAAACTTCGATGGCAAATCGCTTCTTTAAATCGACGACCGGAACTATCTCACCACGAATACTTCCAACGCCCAAGATATAACGAGGAGCGTGGGCAACTCGTGTCAGAGGGGGCATTTTTCTCACCTCACGAATACTTGTCAGACTGACTGCGTAGGTTTGCATGGCCAGTGTGAAAGTAAGATGTGAATGGGTTTCTTCAGTGCTGGATTCGGCATGGTCATTCAAAGGTTTCGCGCCGGTAATAACTTGAATATTTATCATAAGATCTCTGAAAAATTTACTTCGCTTTTTGAAGCAGCTTAAGCGCTAATAGCGTCCGTATGCCCTACGTTTCGAATAATCTCTGCACTATCTAAAACAAAAACTACTTGAGAGTCCCCTAATAGAGTTGCGCTTGAGCAATACTTCGCTGAACCGAGGTTCTTGGAAATGCTCTTGATAACGATCTGGCGCTGGCCGAGAATTTGGCCCACTCTAAGAACAGCTTCATCATTACCGTTAGTAATGGAGACTGCAGAAAAACTACTTTCGCTTGATTTAACGTCGTCTAACTGCATCAAATTAGCGAGCGTGGCGAACGGCAGCATTTTTCCGCGTCTGCGAAATAGCATTTGCTGGTTAGGTAATGTTGCTAATGCCAGCGTATTGCTAAAAAGGCATTCTGTGACCGAAGACATTGGCAGTGCGTAACGCTCGCCTGCAACTTCGACGATTAAAGCCTCACTAATGGCAAGCGTGAGCGGCAAGATGATAGCGATGCTAGTGCCTTTGCCTGGAGTTGTATTAAGTTCGATGCGTCCGTTGAGCTGCTTAAGTGCGGCAGCGACTGCGTCGAGTCCTACACCTCGTCCAGACCACTGGCTTACGGTGGATGCAGTAGAGAAGCCCGCTTTGAAAATCATCTGAGCCCATTGCGAAGGCGACTTTGTGTCTGTTTCTTTGGCTAAACCTTTTTCAATAGCTTTTTGTCGAATGCTATCGATCGACAAACCGTTACCATCGTCTTCAATGCGAATAACGAACACGTTCGATTTTTGTTCAGCAATTAGTTTTAGGTTTGCAAAAGCTGGCTTACCCTTTGCTATTCTGGTTTCTGGAAGTTCAATGCCATGATCTAAGGCATTGCGAATCAAATGAGTGAGTGGATCGATCAGGCGCTCGATGATACTGCTGTCCAGTTGGTTTTCATCGCCTTCAATGCTTAGTTGTACTTGCTTTCCCAGCTCAATTTCTGCGTCCCTAACAACTCGCTCAAAACGGCGAAACAGAATTTTGATGGGCGACATTCGCATTGCAAGAATGGCGTCTTGGAGTTGGCGTGTTTGGCGAGTCAGGCGGGCGAAGAGATCGGCAGTTTCCTGGCCAACCAATTTGATTTCAATGTCCGATTGTGCAATGGCTAATTCCCCAAGTTGGTTAAGGAGCGCATCAATCTTTTCGGACTGAACTTGGATTGATCGAGTGCTTCTTGGGCTAGGAGTTCGTGTATCTTCAACAATGTCTGATGAACGCCTACGCGGAACAAGTGTTTCCTGATGTTTATTAATCTGCTCGATTTTGACGACACAGACCTCTTCAATCCAACTAAATAGTTCTGTAACTTCAGTGACGCTTTTTGTTGTTTCTAATTCGATGCTCCAGCTTAGCTGGCAACTATTTTCTTGACCTTGCCTCGGGTTCCAGAAGGCGGTTACTTGTGTGCTTCCCATTTGAGCAATGGAATCCATATACCGTAGTGGATCATTACCGCTGTGAAGCATTGCTGGCGTAGGTTGAATTCGAATTCTAAAAAGTGCAATTGTCGGCATTACCTCTGATTCGCTTTGGAAAAGTTCATCGTCTTTATTTCCGATTTTTTGGTCGTTGAGGCGAGCATAGCTTCTCAGTTTCTGGATCAATGCGTCCACTCTAGTCTGTGCCACGTCACCGTTTTTTCTTTGTGCGTTGCCAACTTGCGATCGAAGCAAGTCGAGTGCCGTAAGCAGCACGTTGATTTGTTCGTCATTGGCTAAGTTGGATGCATCCAGCTCCGCTGATCTTAACTCGTCGAGTACACTTTCCAGCTCATGAGCAAGCTCGCCCATTTGCATAAAACCTAGGCTGCCCGCAGAGCCCTTGATCGAATGAATCGCTCTAAATGCAGAGTCAACGTTTTCCTGTGTGGCATTGCCTTTTTCGATCAGCAATAAGTCATCTTCAGCCTGATCTAGGCTGATGAAAGCTTCCTCAAAGAAAGCTTCATGAAATTGGCTAAGGTCAATTGACATAGAAATCAACCAAGATCTGATTGATTTTGTTATTGAGTGAATCTTCGGTGAACGGTTTTGCTATCCAGTCACAGGCGCCAACTGCCTTTGCCTTATCAACGTTCTCATCTTTAGCACCTTTGGCCAATACGGCGATGGGTGTTGATTTGAAGTGTTCAATTTGCTTCATTTGCGAGATGAGGGTTAAGCCATCCATGCCTGGCATGTTCACGTCAGTAATGACTAAATGAACTCGCTTTGCTTTGGCTAGTTGAACTGCTTCGTCGCCGGAGCCAACGGAAAAAACTCTGTGTCCATGCTTTTCCAACATGGATGTGACAATGCTTCGAATTGAAGCGACGTCATCGACAATCATAATTCGTGCCATATTTGTTATTCCTGATTTAACACGCGTGGCAGCACCGCGAGCAAGGCGTTAGGGTCAAATGGTTTAACTATCCATCCGGTCGCGCCGGCGGCACGGCCAGCGGCCTTTTTCTCGACATCAGCTTCGGTAGTCAACACGAGAATTGGTTTACTTCTAGATGCTTTGCGCATGCGCAGTTCTTTAATCAATTCCAACCCGTTCATGCCAGGCATATTCAAGTCTGTAATAAAGAGATCGAATCGTTCCTTGTCGGAGATTTTTAGCGCGCTCAAGCCGCTTTCAGCCGAATGAACTTCGTGGCCCGCCTTCTCCAAGGTGAAAGCAACCATTTGCCGCATCGTAATGGAGTCGTCAATGATGAGAACTTTAGCCATGTTGGTTTGCCTTTTTAATTTATTGAAACAAATCAACTGGGGATGTCCCTGGGGCAGCGACAGGCTTTTTCTCAGCGGTGATCGGCCCTTCAGGTTGCTCAGCGCTCTCGGGCTGTTCGGTAGATTCCGCTGCCTCGGCTAGGTCAGTTATGTTTAAATATTCAGTGTCACTTGCCTCTGTAGTAGCAACTCGCACAGTGTTTACGTGAGGTTTCACTGTGAGGTGCGGAAACTGTCGATTCGAGTTCGCTACCATTGTTTGGGTGTGAGCTAGCAGTGATTGCAGTTTGTTGGCTTCAACGGCCGCTAATTTTTGGGTAGTGATATCGTGGTATTGCATTGCCACTACGGCATTGCGGATATGGTTGTCTGTGTCGAAACTTAAATTAGTTAAGCGTTTCATCGTCAGCTGTGTTTCAGACAGCTTGGTTTGAATACTTCTTGCGACAGTTCCAACCTCAGCGCGGCCTAGGTTGGCTGCGCCTTTGAGTTGATTCACATTGTTTTGAAGATCGTTAGTGGCCTGAGCAAGTGATTGTCGAATCGCATCTAGCCCAGTCCGTAATTCGCGAATCGTATTGCGATAGGTTTTTGAGAAGGCCAGTGGATCGATTTTTGGAGCGCTTTGGCCGTTTGAGTGTGCAGCTCCGTCTTTTGATGAAAGCGCTGCCATCGCTAACTCTTTTGCGGCTTTATCTGCATCGGCGAGTAAATCATCGACTCGAAGTGCGAGCAGAGAGGCCATCTGCTGACGTTCAACTAAGTAGAAAGCATTTTCAGCAGTCAGTGCCATTTGCTTACTTTGATGGTCTAGCGCTTCTGCTGCCATGCCCGCTAAATCAGCGAGTGTGCGGTTTTCCTCAGGGCCCGATTCAGTGGATTCCAAAAGCTGCCGAGCCAGAAGTACTTGGGTATCGTGGTTG
>JAYWIG010000068.1:0-4431 GCA_043789035.1 Betaproteobacteria bacterium | reverse complement strand
GCCACCCGTTGTGCCACCCGTTGTGCCACCCGTTGTGCCACCCGTTGTGCCACCCGTTGTGCCACCCGTTGTGCCACCCGTTGTGCCACCCGTTGTGCCGTTCGACGATGAAGTATCTATTGCTTTGCTACTTATTCCAGCTAGCGTTAGTGCAGCTAACTCACCCTGATCATTCCGTGATAGGTTTGGCGAACTCAAAACCGAATCGCTACTTGCAGTCGGTCGCGGCGCCTGCTGTGGCGCACTGAGGGTTTGCTGTTGACTAAAGCCGTCTACCGCCTTAGCCGCATCAGCAATAGTTTGCTGCCGAGTCTCTTTTTTTGTTTGAGATTCAACTTCACTTGTGGCCGCTTCGTCCTCTGTATTAAAAGGCGACTTCTGATTAGCTGCAGAATCGAGGGCATCTACTTTTTCTTGAGTTGGTTTTGGGTTGGCTGTTGTTGAGTTTGGAGATAAACCGGTCGAACCAGTAGACGGTTGCTGTGCCGCTTGTAACGGCATTGTTTTGCCCATAGCTTCCGCTAATTGAGGGCTTTCATTTACTGATCCGGCTGTTGCGCTAACGCTCTTGATACTACTAACTTCGATTGTGTTTACGATATTTGATTCAGATTTAGTTGCTTCAGGATTTGCTGGGTTTGCTGTGTTGGCATTCGGTTGATTTGAATCAGCTGCAGGCTTATCTTTCGCGCTTTCCGAGGAAGGTTGAACAACGCTGTTCTTGGCGACATTGATAGCTTGCAATGGTGCAACCGTCAACGTCGGCCCAGTATTACTTAACTGCGGCGCTTGGTCTTGCCCATTGACAGCGGCTCCAACCGATGCATGGCGACCTGCAGATACTTCAATTTGCCCAGCGCTATTTTGGATAATGACGCGACCTTCGGTGATTGATAGGCGCAAGCCAGCAACACTGCCAGGCGTGCAAACCGGTTCGCAAACGGTTTCTTCAACAGCATATTGTGTGCCTCGAATTCCGACTGTCGCTGTTGGTGTTTTTAGTCGATACTCGTCAGGGTTTTGTTTGCCTATCGCACCGCTTGCTGTGCGAAGCGCGCCTTTAAGCACTGTGACGAAAGCGCTTTGCTGATCTGCCTCAAAGCCATATTTATCAACCCGAAATTGTGTATTGGGTTGCAACGAAAAAATCGCGGCGTCGACCATGCGTAATTGCGCCCGGCCTTGTGCTGCGGTGATAATCAAATCGCCATTACGAAGTTCGTCACCATTCTTAAGTTCAACCTGAGTGTTTGAACTTGTGCTGCGAACAATGCGTACGTCACCGGAAAGAGCAATGACTCTTCCACTGGTTGCTGTTTGCGCAGTCGATGCGCTAGAAGAAGGTGTTTGCGCCTGGGCGAAATGCAACGTCCCAAAGCTTAATGACAGGCTCACCAATGCTTTGAGCCCTTGCTCAATAACAACTCGAATAGGCAGGGTAGGTGAGCGAGGAAGTTGGTTAAACCGTTGTGCGTTTATGGCAACTCCCTCGCTAATGAGCGACGGAGTATACATAAGTCAAAACCTATAACGTGCGTATAAAAGAGCTTGTGTTCGCTTGTAGTCGTTAGGCCCAAGCGTGGAATGATTGCGCGTTGAAATAATTTGTGGCGATACTTGCCAGTCTTTCGACAAATCAATTTCTAGTGCAGCGCGAAAATCGAGTTGCTGATCAACTCGTAAAGTCGAAAATAGTGGCGCATCAACTGCTTTGAAAGTACGCTTTTCATACGAACTTACTAGAGATGCGCGAAAGGACGGCGAAAAGGTTTTTGTGGCCGCAGTACGCAAGCCAACAAACTCAAACGATAAATAGTCAGCATTTTGGGTGCTTTGTTCTTGACCACCGTATGCGCTACCAATAAGCACCACGCTATCTTTGCTGCCAGTTAAACCTGCTAACGTTAAACCCAATGTGGAACGATTTGCGTTACGGATAATTTGGCTGGGATACTCGAAGTGATTCCTTTGCACGTAAGCACCCCACTGAACGCGACCATCCGCGGGGCTTTGCCATTGGGCAAATACACCGAGCGCATCTCTAAATGGACTACCGTCTAGCCAGAGTTGTTGGAGTTGAAGACCACTAGACAAAGTATGTTTGTTCACTTTTTTGGTGACGCCAGCGAAAACTTCAGCGTTCACGGGGTCAAGTGTATGTGCGCTGGCTTGAGAACGCATCCCCACCTGGCCCCCTGCGGTCAGCTCCATATCGCCGCTGATCGGAATCAACCAAGTAGCCCCCAAATTAGCACCGTAAACCCATGATTTTTTTGGCTTGCTATTACCTTGAGGTATGACTGTAAGGCCTCCGGCAAGCACCCATTGATCAAGCGTCGTACCGAAATTAACATTGCTATCTCGACCGATAAATGACTCGAAACTCAAACTTATCTTAATTTTTTGCGTTGGGTTGCTATCGCTCAATGATGCTTTGTCATTTTTTGATTTCCCGTTCAAAGCATTTAGATACTGATCAATCGTGCGTTTTACCTCGGGCGGTATCGGTTGATCTCGAATGGATTCAAATTCACGCTTGGCGTTTTCAGTTTCTTTGGCTAATGCGTAGGCACGTGCTAGTTCGGCGCGCGCTTGCAAGAAATCTGGCTTTATTAGTAACACTCGCTCCAAGGCCAGAATCGCTTGGCCTGGCTGTTGAGCATCATTGGCAGCTAAACCCAATACATAATCGAAATCAACACTACCGGCATAACTATCCTCAGATGCTTTGAGCAGTTTAAATGCTTCGGCTGGGCGCTTGCTTCCAATAAGGATTTGCGCTTTTGTAATCAAATCACCAAGTGGGGAGCTCAGTAATGGCGCGGACGATCGGCTCTGTTCAATTTGCGCTTGCGTTGAAAAACTCGTGATTAGCGCTAGGACGCAGACGAACAGGGCAGGCGTGAAGCGCATTAGCTTAACTGTTCTCCCCGAAGCGAATGAGACATCGCTTGGGTAATTCGAACATTCAATAATTTGCCACTTAGATCAACGTCCGACATCGCCGGGAAATTAACCATACGATTGTTTTCCGTACGGCCAGCCCATTCTGCTTTATCTTTTTTCGAACGCCGTTCTACTAACACTGGTTCAACATTACCCACCATTGCTAAGCTCAGCGCATTTGCCTGCGAATTGATGAGTGTTTGTAAGCGTTTTAAGCGAACGAGTTTCGTGTCTGCATCGGTGTCATCGCTTAAGTTTGCTGCCGGCGTACCGGGACGCTTGCTATAGACGAATGAGTAAGAGCTATCGAAGTTTAGGTCTTCAACTAACTTGATCGTACGCTCGAAATCATTGGCGCTCTCGCCGGGAAAGCCAACGATGAAATCTGAGGTTACTGCTAACTTTGGTCGAATGACTCTAAGCTTGCGAATAATCGATTTATATTCCATCGCTGTGTAACCGCGCTTCATCGCAGCTAGCACCTTGTCTGAACCCGATTGAACTGGCAAGTGTAGGTAATCCACTAACTTTGGCAATGTTTTATAGGCGTCAATCAAGCTCGGCGTGAACTCTAGCGGGTGCGACGTCATATAGCGAATTCTGATGAGCTCTGGCATTGCAGATAGGTGATGCAATAGACTTGCAAAATCATGGTTACCGTCGCGCCATGCATTTACGTTCTGGCCTAATAGTTCTACCTCTTTCGCGCCGTGCTCGACTAGCTCAGCAACTTCAACCAAGACATCATCGAGTGGCCTAGATACTTCTTCGCCCCGCGTATACGGCACCACGCAAAAACTACAATACTTACTGCAGCCTTCCATGATCGACACCATTGCCGATACGCCGCTATTGGTGGCCGCTGGTAAATGATCAAACTTCTCTATCTCGGGAAAGCTAATGTCGACTTGCGATCTGCCGGTACTTTTACGCTTGGCCATGAGGTCCGGTAATCGGTGCAACGTTTGCGGGCCGAATACAATGTCTACATAAGGCGCTCTCTTGACAATGGTTGCGCCTTCTTGACTGGCGACACAACCACCAACGCCAATCACAAGGTTCGGATTTGCAATCTTTAAGTCCTGAATGCGACCGAGATCAGAGAATACTTTTTCTTGGGCTTTTTCGCGTACGGAGCAGGTGTTAAACAAGATAATGTCGGCATCTTCGGGCCTTTCAACCTTCTCGACGCCAGCGTTAGGATCATTGTCGGCAGCGCCTATCACCTCGAGCATTTTGTTCGAGTCGTACTCATTCATTTGGCAGCCAAAGGTCTTTATAAATACTTTTTTCATAACTAACTGGTAATCTGGCGATTTACCGAGTGCCTTGGAATTTTTTTAAGGCAACAATTTCTTCGTCGGTCAGAATCCAAGCCTCGATCAATTGCCCCATCGTATCTTGCCGATAAACCACCGGTTGTGGGGAGTTTTGTATCGACATCGGCAAAACAAGCAGATTGGTGGTCGAAAACACCCGAGTACC
>JAYWIG010000067.1:0-4455 GCA_043789035.1 Betaproteobacteria bacterium | reverse complement strand
GCACTCTTTGCGTTGAGGCAGGGTATTGACCGATTTTTTCAGCTGGACGCCTTGGTCGCCTTACCAGTTCGCCTTTGCAATTTGGGCAAACATTCCGTAGCTTTTGTTCGGCGCATGCTGCGCAAAAAGTGCATTCGAAGGTGCAAATTCGAGCGGTCTCGCTATCGAAGGGTAAATCGATATCGCAGCATTCGCAGTTGGGGCGCAGGGCAAGCATGATGGGGGTTCCTTAAAAACGGACATTGACTATAAACTCGCTAATCCAACATATCCCAAGCATTCGGTAAGCTGCTGTGTTGCACCTAGCGCGTCACCCGTATAGCCCTGTAGCCTTGCTTTCATTAAATTGCGCAAGCGCCACCAGCCGAAAGACATCAATATGCCTGCGATAACTGCATTCGTTGTGTTGAATTCACCTCGTTCAATGGAATAGGCCAGCACTAAGCCACTTGAGATAAGCGCAATAGCCATTGCAATGGCTAAATCTTTGCCCGCCAGCCCTTGGGCAATCGGCTTAGCTTTCGATTCATCATTGAGTTTTGCATAAGGCATGCTCGCCATGATCAACACAGCAAATGCGCGCGAAAGTGGATGCATGATGAGTAATGCCGCTACGGTCGCCAGCGGCGTCATGCTATTGAGACTAACCACCTTCAGAAGCATTAACAGTACTAAGCCAATTGCTCCATAACTACCAATACGAGAATCGGTCATGATCTCTAGTGTTCTAGTCCGGCTGTTATAGCCGCCAAACGCATCGCAAAAATCCGCCCAGCCGTCTTCATGGAATGCACCGGTCATTAATATGCCAACAGCGACACTAATCACTACCGCAATGGCGTCAGGAAAGAATAAGTGGGCTAACCAATACGAGGCCGAGCAAATTGCGCCAATTATGATGCCCACGAGTGTGAAGTATCGCGTGCTGATCGAAAGCCGTGCTGAGGAATAATCGCTCCATAAAGCGAGACGTCCAATAACAGGTATGCGTGTGTAGAACTGGAGAGCGATGAGCAATAGCTTGATCTGGTTCACGGAATTTAGTTTGTTTACGCTTTGTCTGCCACAGCAGCGGATTCGAATGTCGCCATCTCACGCATGATTGCAGCAGCGTTTTTTAAGAGCGGCAGTGCCAGCGCTGCGCCAGAGCCTTCTCCGAGGCGTAGGCCAAGATCAAGCAATGCCGTTGCACTTAGTGCCTTGAGCACAACTTGATGCCCAGCTTCAGCCGAACAATGCGCAAACACCGCGTAGTGTTTTACTTCTTTATCGATCGCGTATGCGAGTGCATAGGCGCTAGTAGCAATGAAGCCATCAACAACGAAAGCAACCCCAAGGTCAGAGGCCTTTCGCATCGCGGCTGCCATCATCACAATCTCGAACCCTGCACATTGAGCTGCGAGTTCGAGAGGCAATTTTGCTCCGCTGACTTGAATGCGTTTGAGGCTCGCCCTAAGAACTTTCGTTTTGTAAATCAACTGCTCATCATTTACGCCGGTGCCACGGCCGATAAGCGTATCCAGCTCAATGTTAAGCAATAAACTTAAAAGAAGAGAGGCAGCCGACGTATTGCCAATGCCCATCTCACCAAACCCGACGGCGTGAAGCTCATACTTGGCAATAAATGATTTCGCTATTTGTTCACCCGATTGCCACGCTTGCTCGAATTGAGCAGTCGACATTGCCGCTTCGCGTAGGCTGCTTTTAGTACCTCTGGCAACTTTCGCCTTGACCAATTCGGTGGAGGTTAGAAAATTGTAATCAACCCCAGCATCAACAATTTGCAAATTGATTTGGTTGCTGCGTGCCAGAACGTTGATTGCTGCTCCACCTCCCAGAAAATTCATCACCATTTGCCAAGTGACCGACTTTGGATAGGCAGACACACCTTCATCGGCCAAGCCATGGTCTGCAGCAAAAACGATTAAACCTAAGTTCTCTGCAGTCGGTTTCAAGGTGTTTTGAATAAGGGCTAACTGCCCAGCTAGCGTTTGCAATCCGCCAAGTGCGCCACTGGGCATGGTTTTTTTCGCGAGCTCTGCCTCCACTAATTGAGCTAATACTTCGCGCTTTACTTTACGTTGCTGTTGCAAGCTTGCTCGAACACAGCTTTCACACAGGCAAGTTAACTGGGCTGGGTTGATATCCAGTGCCGCAAACCCTTGGCACCAGCAAGAACTGGCATTTGCGCCGCAAAGCATCGTAGCACCGCATTGGTTACAGGCCTGAGCAATCGTCATGGTTTTTAGGTCGCCGAGCTCTTGATTAGATACATTTCTCATCCATCAATGGTAATTGCAAAGGGCAATAACAAAATCCAAAATGCAAGGATGTGGTTATAAGCTATACCAAAGCCAGATATATATATTGACTGGAACGCGAGTAGTGTACTTAACAAAAGACGAAATATCGGCTTGGCAGCCGTACCTAGAGCCAGATACAAATGATGCTCTAACAGCCCTTGATCGAACTAAAAAACGTTTGCAGCTCGCTGGCCAATGGGCACCGTGGCAGATGATAGGGCGTCGAATGTCGATTGGTTGCGTGGCGCTTGAAATTACCCAACGTTGCAATTTGGATTGTTCCTACTGCTATCTTTCGGAGTCTTCCGAAGCACTCAAGGACATTCCTATCGAGGAGGTGTACCGGCGTATTGACTTAATTTTTGAGCATTACGGGGGAAATACCGATGTGCAAGTTACAGGGGGCGATCCGACGCTTCGTAATCGCCAAGAATTGGTGAGCATTATTCAGTACATTCGCAAAAAGGGAATGCGCTCCTCGCTGTTTACCAATGGCATAAAAGCGAGTCGAGATTTATTAGTAGAGCTTTGCGATGCTGGTTTGGAAGATGTGGCATTCCATGTCGATATGACGCAAGAGCGCAAAGGTTATGCCAGCGAAATCGAATTAAATGCGATTCGTGATGAATACATTGAACGTGCTCGCGGCTTGCCCTTGGCCGTGATTTTTAATACCACCGCGTGCCCCGATAATTTTCATGAAATCCCGGCGTTGGTGAAGTATTTTGTAGCTCGTGCAGATGTGGTTCGATTTGCGTCGTTTCAGGTAGGTGCCGATACAGGCCGGGGTATCGAAAGGGAACGGGTTACTGTCAATCCTGCGACTGTGATGCAGGCTATCCGGCAGGGTGCTGATGCCCACTTGAATTTTGATGCAGCTAGCGTTGGCCATGCAAAATGCAATGGCTATGCCTATGGCTTGGTCATTAATGGGCGAGTTCATGATTTCTTTAATGACCCAGATTTTGTACGCGACATTTTGGCCTCGAGTGCCCATTTAACCGTCGATCGAGCAGACAAGAGTAGCGTAAAAAAAGCGGTAATCTCCTACTTTCTAAATCATCCCATTACGTTCTGGGGAGTGGTAAGCCGGTTCGCTAAGTTAGCTTGGAAAGAGCGCAGCGATTTCGTTGCGGCGAGAGGTAAAGTTGGAAAGATTTCGTTTTTTGTCCACAACTTTATGGACTCATCGCAGCTTGAAAAGGAGCGTTGTAACGCATGCTCTTTTATGGTGATGACGCCACAAGGCCCGATGTCGATGTGTGTTCATAATGCGAAGCGTGACGATTACCTATTAGTCGCTGCTCAAGTAAAAAGAGAAAATAAGGTACTGTTCTTCAACCCGGTTTCAGGGCTGTTAGAGGATAAATTGCCTTTAAAAATTACGCCACATTTAAATCGGAAAAACGCCCGTGGGCGAGCCAAGGAAGGGCTAGTGCTTGAATAAATATCTTCTACTATTCTTGTCGACGTTAGTGGTCCTTGCTACGGGCTGCGCCTCAGTCCCTAGGCCAATCAACATTCAATCGACGCAAGCGCCACCGCCGTACCAAGCTTGGGCCTTAGTTCTAGAGAAACACGTTGATGGAGAAGGGCGAATAAATTTTGATGGGCTCGCGAAAGATCGATCAGAGCTAGATCAATTTGTTGCGTATGTATATGACAACGGGCCTAACAATCGCCCAGAAATTTTTTCGACAGCGCAGTCGGTTCTGGCCTTTCATATCAATGCGTATAACGCGCTGGCCATGCATAAGGTGCTCGAGTCTGGCATACCTCAATCACTTGCAGGTTTTAAGAAAGTCACTTTCTTTGCGTTTGGAAAAGTACAGGTTGGAGGCGAGAAAATATCTTTGTACGATTACGAAAATAAAATCATTCGATCGTTAGG
The DNA here is from genome assembly GCA_043789035.1 of Betaproteobacteria bacterium. GTDB lineage: Bacteria > Pseudomonadota > Gammaproteobacteria > Burkholderiales > Burkholderiaceae_E > JAYWIG01. The sequence continues at coordinate 261 of JAYWIG010000067.1, read as the reverse complement.
TGATCCGCGAATTCATTTCGCGCTCAATTGTATGTCGGTGAGTTGTCCGAGATTGCCTAAAGAAGTTTTTCTTCCTGAGAATGTCGATGCAATGCTTGACCGAGAGTCGAAGCGGTTTTTTGCGGAGCCCAGGAATGTGGCGCTTATTGAGCTAAGCAAAACAGTTATCTTGTCTGAAATTTTAAAGTTTTACCCTAGCGATTTTTTGGCCAAAGCCAAGTCTCTTGTAGCCTATGCTAACCTTTATCGAGACGTCAAAGT
>JAYWIG010000066.1:0-4458 GCA_043789035.1 Betaproteobacteria bacterium | reverse complement strand
GCGGCAAAGAGGGTCTGATTTCTAAACGTCGTTAACTGTTTATCAAAGTCAATCTGCTAATATTCCTTGGTGACATACCAAATCATCTATTCCTCAGAGGCGACGATTCCGATGCAGACCGACGATCTGCAGGAACTCCTTGTCCATTCCAGACGTAGCAACGCGGCTAAGGGCATTACCGGTGCGCTTATCTATGCAGAGGGAATGTTTCTGCAGATCCTTGAAGGTGACAAGGGTTTACTACAAGATCTAATGGCCAAGATACGTCGGGATCTACGCCATGAAAGTGTGTTCGTGTTGCGAGAGAGCGAAATTCCGGCGGCGATCTTTGGCAGGTGGAAGATGGCCTACGCCAGCGCAACCCCGGAACAGGTGGCTAAGTGGGTAGGAGCTAGAGCGATGAACGACACCGCGGTAAGCCTGAGGGAAACAGCTGAAGAGCAGAATCGGACGGTGCAGTTCGCTCAAGACATTCTTTCCCTGCTTGTGGCAGACGACATGATCGAAGGGAAGGTAGTGTGAGCTTGTGTGGTGTGATGCTGCCTCGCTAATTGGTCGACAACGTTGCTTGCACTTATTGCTTTTCGATTTTTGCCCGAGTAATCACTTCGCCCCAGCGCTTGGTTTCTCTCGCCAATAAATCGGCGGCTTGCTCACGAGTGCTGCTGCGGGCTTCAACGTTTAACTCGGCCAATTTCTTTTTAAGATCGGGTGAGTTCAGCGCCGCAACAATCTCTTTATTCAATCTTGCGACAATGTCTTTCGGTGTTTTTGCGCTTACAGCTAAACCATTCCACGATGACACAAGAAAATTATTGATGCCCACTTCTCTACTCGTTGGAATATCGGCAAGGCTACTTGAACGTTTGTCATTTAGTACTGCTAACGGGCGCAGTGCTTTGCTATTGATTTGGCCCATCACTGGCCCAAGAATTTCAACCGCTACATCAATATCGCCACTTCGCAGCGCTGTGACAACGGCAGGCGTTCCGTTATACGGAATCACTTGGCCTTCGATATTGGCGGTGGTTTTAAAAAGCTCTGCCGCAAGATTTTGAGTGCTACCAATGTTGATGCTGCCTATGTTCAACTTACCGGGGTTCGCTTTGGCGTAGGCTATCAACTCCTGGCCCGTAGCAAATTTCGATTGCGCACCAGTGATGAGTGCCATGTCAAAATAAGCGAGGGTGGATATGGGGGTGAAATCCTTCTGCGCATCGAAAGGTAGTGATTTAAACAAACCACTACTAACGGCTGTGGCATTTGAGATGAGTAGCAGTGTGTGGCCGTCAGCTTCAGCAGTGATCATGGTGTTGCCTGCGACTACGCCACCAGCGCCGGGTTTGTTTTCAACAACGACCGATTGGCCCAGGCTCTCAGAGAGCTTTTGCGAAATGGCTCTGGCTGTTAGGTCGGCAACACCACCCGCACCGAAGGGCACAACGATTTTGATGGTTTTGCTCGGAAAGGTTTGAGCACTAGCAATTTGAGTAAACCCAATTGCGGCACCTACAACGGCAAATGCGGTAAAGAGAGTTTGGCGTTTAACCCTGTTAGAAATTACTTTCATACGATCCGTTCCTAAGTCTGAATTAGCACAACCATTTCGTCACCAGCCGGTACCTCGCAGTAGCTAAACTCGAACTGCAAACTGGCATCACTGCTGAGCCGCGATACTAGTGCTTCGAAGTAGGGCCCTTCGTTACCAATTTCAAGTAAGAGCGCACCGCCTGTTTTCAAGCGATTGGGCAATTCGCGTAGCAAGCGCTCAATGAAATCCATCCCATCATTGCCTGCTTCGAGCGCATCTTGCGGCTCGTGTGAATACTCGGCAGGCAATTTCTTCATACTGCTGGTATTGACATACGGTGGATTGCACAAAATGAAATCGAATTTATCGCTCGGTTTCAAGCCCGCGAACAAATCACCTTGTACGAGCTTTATATGCTTGCCGAGCTCGTGCATGGCGACGTTTTCTTTGGCCAGTTCAAGTGCTTTTATGGAAAGGTCGCTACCAATTATTTTTGGTAACCTACCTTCATCAAACAAACGATAGGCCACTGCAATGGCAATACTGCCGCCGCCTGTGCAAAGATCTAAAATTTTTGGCAACTCGGGCAGCTCTGGCATCGCGGGAAATAAATCTTCTTCCATATTGCTTTGCAATAGTTCTAACGCGTTGATAAGCAGCGATCTTGGAACCAATGCACGTTCATCCGATTTGAATCGAAAACCTGCATACCAGGTTTCGCCGGTTAAATAAGCGCTTGGTACTTTTTCTTCGCATCGTTTTTGAATAAGGCTAGCGACATGTTCAATTTCGGTTGGAAGTAATTTGGCTTGCCAAAATCTGTCTGCGCTGGCGAGTGGTAGGTGCAAGGCACTAGTCACTAAAAATGTGGCTTCTTCGTCGGCATTCGAAAAGCCGTGACCGAAAAAACACTTGTGCTTAGCCATTTGGGTAACTGCGAATCGAACCAGATCGCAAACCGTGCAGAGGGAACCGGTACTAGCGTCGAGCAATTTCATGCAGGCGCAGCAAACAAATGCTCGTAAACCTCCGGAGAGAAACCGACACTTACCTTATCGTTAAAAACCAAGACCGGGCGCTTGATAAGAGTTGGCTCGCCGAGAAGAAGGGCTTGGGCCGACATCTGATCGGTAATTGACAGGCGCACGTCTTCGCTAAGTTTTCGCCAGGTGGTGCCTTTACGGTTAAGTAAAGTGTCCCAGGGCAGGTGTACAAACCAGCTTTTTAACAGCTCTTCTGACAGACCGGCTTTGCGAAAATCATGAAATGTAAATTCGATACTGTTTTGCTTAAGCCAGGCTTTAGCCTTACGAACTTGATCGCAATTGTCGATGCCGTACAAAATCGCCACTTTAGACATTCAACAAGAACTCAGAGAATGATGCGCCTTGCGGCACAACCGGAGCACCATCAGGGCCGCTGCGATCACCACTTGTACCTGCTATTAGATCGATTGCATTTGCTGCGGTCGATGCATCCATCTCTGGGTTACTTGCTACTTTAGGTACAGGCGCGTTTGCATTCTCCATCAACCAGAGCAACTGGGTGGGTGAATCGGCGTTGGCTAAGGCATCTTCGCGAGTAATCTTCTTGTCGGTCACCATCTTTACCAGCGCTTGGTCAAATGACTGTGAGCCAGGGGCCATACTCTTTTCAACGGCTTCTTTGACCTCGGGCAAACGACCTTGGTCGATTAGCTCTTGCACGTGCCGCGTGTTCAGCAACACCTCAACCGCAGGTAACCTGCCACCGTCGATCGACTTGACCAATCGTTGGCAAACAATGCCCTTCAAGGTAGCCGCTAAATCGGCAAGTAATACGCGCCGATTATCCGGGCTATAAAAACTCACAATTCGGTTTAATGCATGGTTGGAGCTATTGGCGTGCAATGTAGCAAGCACCAAATGGCCAGATTGCGCGTAAGCTAAAGCGGCTGTCATAGTTGCTTGGTCACGGATCTCTCCGATCAAAATGCAATCCGGCGCTTGGCGCATAGCGTTTTTCAAGCCAATTTCTAGCGAATCGGTATCGGTGCCGATCTGGCGCTGGTTTACTATGGACCGTTTATTGCGGAAGGTGAATTCTATTGGGTCTTCTAAGGTAAGGATATGCCCAGTTTTATGCTCGTTGCGGTAGTCGAGCATCGAGGCTAATGTGGTTGATTTGCCGCATCCAGTTGAGCCTACTATGAGTACTAAGCCCCGTTTGTCCATCACAATATCGCGCAACACTGGCGGCAAGTGCAAAGTGTCGAAAGCGGGAATGTCGCCAGGAATATATCGAATGACAGCCGAAGCCGAGCCACGCTGAATGAAACCGTTAATACGAAAACTGCCCACGCCCCGCAGGCCATAACCTGTGTTCAGCTCTTTTTTTAGTTGAAACTCTTGCCACTGGGATTCTGTGACTAGTTCTTTTAAAAGCCCGCCGACGGCAGCCGGATCGAGTTTTTGCTGGTTAATCGGTAGCGTTAAGCCGTTAATTTTGATGTGAACGGGCGAGCCGGGAGAAATAAACATGTCGCTGGCTTTTTTCTGTGCCATCAACTCCAACAACTTATCCATTACTCCCACAATCAGCTCTCCTAGATACCTAAAATATCTTAAATGCCCCGCAACAACTCATTAATGCCGGTTTTGGCACGAGTTTGAGCGTCCACACGTTTCACAATCACAGCGCAGTACAGGCTGACCTTGCCATCTGCGGATGGCATTGAACCCGGGACTACGACAGACCCTGAGGGTACACGACCATAGTAGGTTTCGCCCGTTTCACGGTTGTAAATTTTTGTGCTCTGGCCAATAAAGACGCCCATAGACAACACTGAGTTCTCTTCGACAATCACGCCTTCGACGACTTCGGAGCGCGCGCCGATAAAGCAGTTGTCCTCAATAATCGTTGGATTGGCTTGTAAAGGCTCTAAAACA
>JAYWIG010000065.1:0-4461 GCA_043789035.1 Betaproteobacteria bacterium | reverse complement strand
CGGAATTCGAGCTTACCCATATCTGCAAACGATACGGTAAGGAATGGATTAGCCGCTGTGAAAATGACTTCTTGGCCGTTAAAGAACAGCTTGCCGCCAGCCAGATTAGGTAGCTCAGTAATTCGCACGGCCTTAAAAGTGTCGCCATCGGGGTCTGTAAAGCCGAAATCGCTAGGGGTAATTTTGTACGGAATATCTTCGGTGAGCGGAATAAATTTATCAGCGCCCGAAGGTGGGTTCTTAACTCCAGTCAAGTTAATCGTAATTAATCCAACGTCTTTCGAACCTGCTGGGTCCTGCATGCAATACGAAAACTGATCTACTCGCGTCGTGCCTACCTGCAAGGCTTGCCCAACGGCATTAGGTGTGTAGGTGTAACTGCCATTTGTTTGCAAAACTAGCGTGCCGTATGTGCCTACGATTGCAGCCCCTACACCACTAGACCCCACGACAGTTTTATTGCCAGCTTCAACACCGCAAATAGTGAGTAAGCCAGCATCGGCAATATCTGGATCGGTATCTTTGGAGTCGCCCAGACCATTGCCGTTGATTGCTTGGCCGTTAGTAATTGTTTGATTGCCTTGAACTGTGCGAACATCATCCACTGCTACAGGAGGATTATTTCCTGCACTAGAAATAGTGATATTGATGGTCTTTGAATCGAACAGATTATCGTCCACAACTTCGTTGGGAATGCAATCCCCATCGGCGTCCCCGAGTGCACCTTTGTCATCGACGCGAACTACTAGCTGATCATTGCCAACAAAGCCTGTTGTGGGGCGATATTGAAGTTGTGCAAGAATGGTGTTGATGGTTGGCGCGCCAGCGGTTAACGAATTAATCGCACCAGTAATTATCAAGGTTGCAGTGCCTCTCCCAGTCACCGTAAAGCCCGCAGGCGGTGTGTAGGTAGTCGGGAAATTCAAAGTTCCGTTATTTACAGTCAGCGTCGCCATATTGGCGGTTGCAATATTCTGAATCTCATCGGATACCGTGATGAAACCCGCAGACGTTGCACCACTGCCGTTATCGAAACTCAATACAGAATTAGCAGCAATCGTTTTATCACCTGGCTTGGATACCACCGGCGCTTCGTTAATCTGCACAAAACCAAAGTCTTGATTGACTGCCGCCACACCATCGCCAAGCGCAAGTGAAATCACGCCATCAGACTGCTGCACAGGTGTACCGCCGCCTGCATCAAAGCGAATTTTCACTACCCCACTACCACCCACGCCAGAGTCATTAAAGGTTGGAGTCGCAACTTCGATTCGATAATTACCCAGCGCTAAACCCGTGAAGGCATAGGTGCCGTTCGCCAAAGTCTGCATAGTGCGAATAATGTTGTTCGTTGCAACATCTCTAAGATTAACTGTAACGCCGCCTAATGTCCGCTCACCGGCAACATATGAATCGCTCGGCAATCCAGCGCCATAAGTTGGCGTATCATCCCATAATCGCCCAGACACCACCCCTATGCCTGCACCATCGAGCATACTGTAGGTGTTCATAGCGCCGCCATAGTCCGCTGTATCGCCAGTACGCTCACCCGAACTATTACTTGGCGGGATGCCCGCAACAGCTGGCGCCAAGATGTCACCATACTGGCTTAAACTTGTGTAAGTTACCTTCATGTTTTGCGAAGGCACAGCCTGGGTGACATCGGTTACATCCGCGGTATAAGTCACCTTAATGACTTCGTTAGGCTTTACGGTATCGATCACAAAATCGATACCTGCCGAGCCGTTTGTAATGCTGACGTTGCTCGTTCCGCCCGTGTTCGTTCTTGTCACTGTAATCGAATTAGTCGCGCCAAAAGTAATGTTCGGATAACTTGCAAAAGTATCGACAATACGTACCGTATCGGCGTCAGAGTCCCCTGTGTTGGTGAATGTTGTCTCGAATGTTGCGACGTTGCCAGCGATACTAACAAAACGTTTATCGACGTTTACAATTCGTGGTTCGATAACATTCAGCGTATCAACATCGGATGCGATAGCGGTACCAGATCCAAATGCTTCAAAAAAAGTAAAGCTCGCTGCTTGTTGAGCTCCGCGTACGATCGCAGGAGAAGCGTTATCAACCATCGCATTGAATTCGATAACTATGTACTCTGCGTTGGCCGCGTCTGCATCGGAGTTTACTAAATCACCAAGGTCAAACGAAACCATAGCGCCTGTTGTTGCGCCCCCTGTAATTTGCCCCGCAGCAATAGCTGCGGATGGGCGAAGGTTCGAAATTCCACCGAGTGATGTACCACTTCCAACAATCGTGCTGCCCGCAATAACAGACGAGGTTATTCCGTTATTCGAAACGAACCCAATCGCTGCCGCTCCGTCGTTCAAGAATTTCAGCCCTGAGGGTAATGAGACATCAATGCTTGCGCCATTTATGTTGCCTTCGGGAAGCTCCACAATCATTCGATAACGCACGATTTCCCCGGGTGCCACGCTCACCGTTCGCGCAGTTTCCGGCGAGGCGTCATTAACTAGTGCGATATTTCCTGGATCGGTGTTGTCATCGCTAGTTTCAACAATTGTTAGTGCAACATTGGTAACAGGCAACAAACCAGCATAGCCTGAAAGCGCGATGGTGTTTACCGCGGCCAAACTCTCAATCGAGCCAGTCTGCGCTTCGAGTATCCAATCGCCGCCTTGAATTGCCCCACCAGTGTTGTTTGTCGATGCGGCTATGTCGGCATTGGTTGCGCGAGCCAACGCTTGCAGGAAACTCGCACCAGCCGCCCCTTTACCAATCTCACACCCGTATAGAACAATATCGCCAGATTCCGTAAGGCTTTGCCCTATACGCTCCAAATCGGCTGAATATTGATCGATATTGGCGGCAGTGATGCTACGCGTACCAAGTTTTAGCTTGCCGTCATCGCCGTGAGAGACGATATGCACCGATCTAAAGTTGCCACTTACCATAGCGTTGGCAATTTGAGACAGTCCGTCTTGCTCAGGACTTAAAAGTAGCAATTGGCTGTTTGGGTTCGCCGCATTAGCAACCGCTTGCCAATCGGCGATCGAGGTGTCAATAACGACTAGATCTCGCGGTGCAGAGTCAGCTAATGCTTTGGCGGAGGCACCGCTCAAAACGGCAGCGCGATCAAAGCTTTTATCAACAATGCTTGTTTTATCGGCGTACTCTGTATCTGCCCTTGTTGCGTCAACGGTTAGAGCTAGCGCCCCGTCAAACAGCATTCTTTGCTCAATCGCGAGCAATTGGGAACCAAAGCGCGCTGCTTTAATGCCAGAGGCGGATTCTGTCGATCTGCTTTGATCAAGCGGGGCAGATTTGTTCGAAATATTTGAATTCACGCTACGCATCGCCGGGGCTCCTGATTTTGGAGAATTACCATAATTTAAATAATTTTCAACAAAATCAAATACTTAATACACAATTATTATCAAGTCTCTCAGAAACTTGCACATTTGCCAAGTGAATTTTGCTAGAAACTTAGATAATCAAGTACTTAGCCATCAACCTTCGCTGAAAATCTGATGAATGAAATGCTGGATTTACCTCAGTTTAGTATTTGGTCTAGGGGCTGTCTCGTAAACTTCGGTTAAGTGCGATGTGCGGAGAGCACCACGGCATGAGCGGTCATTCGTTCGTGATTTTCGTAACTCTACTTGACGAATCGCGCCGTGAACTTGGCGGAGGCGCCAGCTTTTAAAACCGGCAAAGAAACGGCCCATCGCAAATCATCCTGGCGGGTGACTTGAAGACCAGGTACGGCAGGTGAGATGACTAAATTTGACTCAAAACTCGGAGCAGTAACGATAAGTTGAGTGCTTGGCATGTCGACACTACCTGCGTTGCCAACTGAAACTGCAATGTGCCCATTTGCCAATCGCGTGTGCGTTAGTTGCACCCGAGCACGCCCACGCCACCATGCGTCAATTTGATCACCTGACGGTAACCAAACTTTGTTTCTTAAGCGCAAAGCCTCGTCTAATAACCCAGCAACCTCCCGCGCAAGTATGCTTTCACTTGCGAAATTTTGAGTGTGTACTGAAAGCAGGCCCAGTCCTCGAGACATCACCTTATCCTGTAAGTTTTCAAACAAGACTTGTTTTACACTGCCCGGCTTAGAAATGCCCATCTGCTGATAGTTAATATCATCAAGCAATGTTCTAGGCATTACGAGCAGAGCTTGGTCAGAGGAAAGCCCAGGCTCTGAGGTGGAAAAGAATGGCAAACTGGAATCCGATGAACCAGGGTCCGCGACATGCAATCGAATGCCGCGAGAACGCAGCGTAATTTCCGTCGTTTTGTCATACGACTCCAGCGGCGCTCGAAAACCAATGGCACGATTGTTTTCCCAAATAATTTGCTTTAAATCCGCAATCATTTTGCGAATTCGAACGTCTTGCTGCTCTGCGCTTAAACCCTTGAAACCGTTATGAATGTCGGCATGAAAGCCGATGTCATGCTTGACTGCCAATCTCTTAA
>JAYWIG010000064.1:0-17107 GCA_043789035.1 Betaproteobacteria bacterium | reverse complement strand
GGGCGATGGCGTATTCCAAAAGCTTAGCGTACCCATCGTGAACTTGGTTTCGACTCAATGCTAAGTCTTTGTGCAGTGCTTTGCCAGCGAGTGCGCCGGGCAGGCTGCCAGAAACCATGACTAAGCAATTAGCAGCAATTGCGCAGGCTTCGTCAATGGCGCGTTTGTTATCCTCAATCGCAGCGTTTAACCCTGCCGTGTCATTCGCTGTAAACAAGCCACCTCGTACGTGGCCGGTTACGGTTAAGTCTAGCGACTTTATTAGCTTCGATGTGGTGGCTAACCCCAAAGCTTGCACTTGATCGCGCCATGGTGCAACTGCACGAATTCCTAAACGAGCGCAGTCATTGAGAATTGTGCTTAGACCAATTTCTTGGCCTAAGCTTTTTCGCACAGTTGCTGTATTGATTGAAAGCCACTCATGATTTTTAGAGAAATCACGCATGGGTTACTCGATGCCGTGCACAGCAAGCAATGATTTCATTTTTCTGCAGGCTTGCTCTGGCTCATCAAAAAGCCCAGCTTGATCAGTGAGTTTAAAGAGCTCGCTGAAGTGCAGAATCGAACGCGTGCTTTGCTGGCCACCCACCATGGTGAAATGATCTTGATGTCCGTTGAGCCAGGCTAAAAACACGATACCTGTTTTGTAAAAACGAGTGGGTGCTTGAAAAATGCAACGTGAAAGCGGAACGGTGGGCTCTAGGATTTTTTGAAATTCGTCGTCCTTGCCAAGCACAAGTTCGCTAAGCGCGGCGTTGGCGGCCGGCGCAATGGCATCGAAAATTCCAAGCAGTGCGTCACTCTGGTGGTTGTTGACGAATGCACCTGTCGTGTCGCCAGCAATTAATTCTGGATAGTTAAAGTCGTCGCCGGTATACATTCGAACATTTTTCGGCAAGCGCCTGCGCATGGTAATTTCTCTGTCCTTAGCCAGCAGTGAAATCTTGATGCCGTCGATTTTTGCAACATTGGCATTGATCACGTCGAGTGCGGTACTCATCGCAGACGCCGTGTATTCGCTGCCCCAATAGCCTTTCAATGCGGGGTCGAACATGTCGCCGAGCCAATGCAAAATCACCGGCTTGTCTGCTTGACTCAGAATTCGATCGTAAACATATTCATAGTCTTCTGGGCCTTTGGCGACTTTTGCTAATGCACGGCTAGCCATGATGATGAGCTTGCCACCAAGGTTTTGAATGGCGTTCATTTGCATTTCATAGGCGCGAATCACATCGTCGAGAGAGTTTGCATCTTCGGGTGCAAGATGATCGGTGCCACAACCAGAGGCAATCAACGCATTCGGAAAGTCTTTAGAGGCTGCGACACTTCGTGCAATGAGTTCGAGTGAGGTTGGCCAATCAAGGCCCATGCCACGTTGCGCAGTATCCATCGCTTCAGCGACACCCATGCCGAGCGACCAAAGGTGTCGCCGGTAATTTATCGTCGCCTCCCAGTCGAGTTTGCAGTCCAGCCACGGGTCTTGCGCTAGTCGGGCGTTTGGTACTACGTGTGCTGCTGCATAAACAATGCGGCTAAAGCTTGCAGTACTCGCTGGAAACCGCCTAACTATGGGGCGCCAAAACGCCGGTTGCATGTTAACGGAATAGGGCTCAAGGCTTGATGTTCCTAGGCTATTGATGGTGGGTAGTTTGATTTCGATACTCATTGTCAAGTCATGAATTGGTGCGGCTCAATACAGCTTTGGAACATCGACCCAGCGACGTTCTTTCCAGCTCTGTAGCGCGGCTTCCACAAGTTGAACACCCTTTGCACCTTCTGGCAATGTCCATTTGTAAGGTGCGTCTTCCGCTACGTGGCGGATAAAGGCTTCCCATTGAATTTTGAAGCCGTTATCCATTATTTGTGTATCGGGCACATCTTGCCAAGAACCAAAGAAATCAATGGTTTGCTTCACGTCCGGGTTCCAAACTGGCTTAGGAGTATTTACTCTGGCCTGTGACCGACAGTCGGTCAAGCCAGCCACTGCTGAGCCGTGTGTTCCGTCGACATGGAAGGTCACCAGATCGTCACGCCGCACTCGGGTAACCCAAGAGCTATTAATTTGAGCAATGGCACCACCTTCTAACTCGAATGTCGCATAGCAGGCATCATCGGCTGTTGCGTCGTAAGCTTGGCCATTTTCATCCCAGCGTTTTGAAATATGCGTTGTGCCTAAACATGAAACCGACTTCACTTCGCCAAATAAGTTATCGAGCACATAGCGCCAATGGCACACCATGTCGAGAATAATGCCGCCACCATCTTCTTTTCGATAGTTCCACGATGGGCGTTGAATTGGTTGCAGATCGCCTTCGAATACCCAGTAGCCAAATTCGATTCGTACCGAAAGAATCTTTCCGAAGAAGCCCGCGCGCTTCAACATATCGAGTTTACGCAGGCCAGGTAAGAAGAGTTTGTCTTGTACTGCGCCATGCTTTAAACCCGACGCTTCTGCTTTCTCAGCGATATCCATGGCCTCGGCCAAGGTAGTAGCAATCGGTTTTTCGCAATAGACGTGCTTGCCTGCGCGCAAGGCTTTGGCTAACAAAGTCGGGCGCATTTGGGTTGTGCCAGCATCAAAAAATACAGTGTCACTGGCGTTAGCCAGCGCTTGGTCTAAGTTTGTTCCCCATCGGCTTATGTTGTGGGCTTTGGCGAGTGCTTCAATCTTGTCGGCATTGCGCCCGATCAAAATCGGATTTGGCATGATTTTGCTGCCGTCACTCAAAGTAACACCACCCTGATCGCGAATCGCAACAATGGAGCGGATGAGATGCTGGTTCATACCCATGCGCCCAGTAACACCATGCATGATGATGCCAAGTTGTTTACTAGATTCTTTGCTGGCCTGAGACTGTAGGGTCATCGCATTACTTTCATATGAAATTCAAAAATCACTAGATTTTGAAGAAGTCGGTCAATGGTTAAAGGAGTTTTATTACAGATTCTTATAAAGGCTGGTAGAGTTTAATTCACTAAATAGTTCTTTTTAATTACTGAGTACATACCCCATTACTAACTCTTGCATGTGAGATAAGCGCTGATCTAATGCTTTTGGCGATAACAAATCTCTATCGAAAATTGCACCTAAAGTGTGTTGATTTGAGAGGTAGAAATAAGCTAAACCAGCAATCGAGATATACAGCTGAACGGGGTCTATGCCGCCTCGAAATACACCTTTTGCCCGCCCTTTTTCTAACACGGTACCGAGCATTTCAATCAAACCAGAGTTAGTCGCTTTTGCCTGTGGTGAGCCGTTTATATGCTGACCACGCAAAAGATTCTCGCTATTAAGTAAACTGATAAATTGAGGGTTTTTTAGGTAATAAGACCATGTAAACGCTAGTAAGCACCTAATTGCTTCGATTGAATCGAGTTCTTTTAGCTTTAAATTTCGTTCTGCTTCTCTAATGTCAGCATAAGCACTTTCTAAGGCTGCAGTAAACAGCACATCCTTACTTTCGAAATAGTAGTAAATCAGCCGCTTGTTAAGCTTAGATTTCTCGGCAATTCGATCAACCCTTGCGCCGCTCAAACCGTGCTCGGCAAACTCAAGAATGGCGGCAGACAATATCTTCTGGCGTGATCGATCGGCATCGCGGAAGCGGCTATCTGTGGTTACTGACGAATTTAGATCATGCTTCATGCAAGTAGCTTAAATCACTGGATAGTTAATTACAAGTAAGCAATTCCCATAATTTGGATAACCTTTTTGATGGTCATAGACATATTTCTGTAACAAATCGAAGTAATAATCGGCTGCTCAAAAATTCGATCATCTTTAAAAAGGATTTCTTGATGAAACTCGCATTTAAATTACTTACAGGCGTTGCAATAACAGCGTCATTCATCGCCGGAGCTTCTGCTCAAGTCACAACGATTACAGGCGCTGGAGCCACTTTCCCGTTCCCAATTTATTCAAAATGGGCGGAAGAGTATAAAAAGGCATCTGGCGTTGCGATGAACTATCAGTCCATCGGTTCGGGTGGTGGCATCAAGCAAATCACCGCAAAAACTGTTGATTTTGGTGCTTCTGACATGCCGATGAGCCAAGCCGATCTCACAAAAGAAGGTTTGATTCAGTTTCCAGCCATTATAGGGGGCGTAGTACCTGTAACGAATATGGAATCGGTAAAGCCGGGCGAGCTAAAGCTCACGGGCCCAGTGCTTGCAGATATCTATCTAGGCAAGATTAAGGCTTGGAACGATAAAGCCATTACAGATTTGAACCCAGGGATCAAGCTCGATGGCCCCATCACGGTAGTTCGTCGCTCTGATGGATCTGGTACAACATTCTTGTTCGTCGATTACCTCTCTAAGGTTTCTCCGGAGTGGAAGACTAGAGTAGGGGTTGGTTCGGCAGTGGCTTGGCCAGAAGGTGTGGGCGGTAAGGGTAACGAAGGTGTGGCTCAGTACGTTCAACGTATCAAGGGTTCTATTGGCTATGTTGAATACGCCTACGCTAAGAAAAACAAGCTTGATCATATTTCTGTAAAGAATAAAGACGGTAATTTCGTACAGCCTGACGATACAACTTTCGCAGCCGCATCGGTGAACGCCGACTGGAAAAATACCCCAGGTATGGGCGTGATTTTGACTGACCAAATCGGCCCGAAAAGCTGGCCAATCTCTGGCGCTTCGTTTATTTTGATGCATGTTAAACAAGACAAGCCTGAGGCTGGTGCAGCGGCATTGAAGTTCTTCGAATGGGCGCTTAAGAATGGACAAAAATCAGCTGAAGAGCTCGACTATGTGCCATTGCCACCTGCCACAGTGTCTTTAATTCAAACTGAATTCAAGAAATTCCAAGATAAGAACGGTAAAGCAATCTACTAATCGTATGTCACTTAAATCGAATAACTTCTTACGACAAGATGCCATCTTTGCCAGAGCTACCCAGTTCTTTGCACTTTTAGTTCTTGTAACCCTGTTGGCCATAATTGGTTCTCTAGTGGTGGGCTCGTGGCCTACTTTATCGTCAACAGGTTTGAAGTTTTTCGTGAGTGATTCTTGGGACCCTGTTCGCAAGCTTTTTGGTGGCATGGCTCCTTTGTGGGGCACTTTGATTACTGCGATTATTGCGCTGGTAATCGCCGTGCCCGTAAGTTTCGGTATTGCAATCTTTCTTACAGAGATTTGTACGCCGAAGCTTAAGCGTCCTTTGGGTACGGCAGTTGAATTACTGGCTGCTATACCCTCAATTATTTATGGCATGTGGGGCTTGTTTATCTTTGCCCCACTGTTTGCCGAAACCTTGCAGCCTTTTATTACCAGAACGCTTGGCAGCTTGCCGCTGATCGGTATTATTTTTCAAGGTGCGCCCAACGGTTTTGGCGTTTTCACTGCTGGCATGATTCTTTCGATCATGGTTATTCCGTTTATTGCCTCAGTAATGCGAGACGTGTTTGATACAACCCCTGCGATTCTGAAAGAGTCTGCTTACGGCTTAGGTGCAACCACTTGGGAAGTGGTTTGGAATGTTGTGCTTCCTTACACCAAAGCGGGTGTCATAGGCGGCATTATGCTGGGCCTTGGTAGAGCACTAGGCGAGACAATGGCGGTAACTTTTGTCATCGGCAATGCCTACAACATTTCAGCTAAGCTGTTTGAGCCTGGTAACTCAATCGCCTCGTCACTCGCTAATGAATTTAATGAGGCCTCTGATCCAGCACATCTATCGGCTTTGATAACCTTAGGCCTAACCTTGTTTTTGCTATCTTTCTGTGTGTTGTCTGCTTCGCGGTGGATGTTATCTTCATTAACTAAGCGAGAAGGAAAGCGCACATGAGTACGAGAGAACTAGCCACGCTCACGAACCCGATTTATAAAAAACGGATGTGGCTGAATCGGTTTAATCTGGTAATGTCGTTAGGCACAATGGCCTTTGGCATGGTGTTCCTATTTTGGATTTTGTTTACTTTATTCACTAAAGGCCTCGCCGCATTTGGGCCTTCGTTGTTTGCCCAAATGACGCCACCTCCAGGCCAAGAAGGTGGTCTTGCCAACGCGATTTTTGGCAGCGTCTTGATAGTGGGCGCGGCGATTTTTATTGCTACACCCATCGGCATCATGGCAGGTATTTATCTGGCTGAAGTCGGGCGTAGCAATAAGATTGCTCAAATCACTAGGTTCGTCAACGACATCTTGCTATCTGCACCCTCGATTGTGATAGGCCTTTTTGTGTACGCGTTGATCGTTGCAACCTTCAAGCACTATTCGGGTTGGGCCGGCGCTGTCGCTCTCGCCATTATTGCCGTACCGGTGGTGGTTCGAACGACTGAAACCATGCTTTTGTTGGTACCCAACAGCATGCGTGAGGCCGCCATTGCCTTGGGCGCGCCCCAGTGGCGAGTGGTGTTGATGGTCACTTTGAAGTCGGTTAAAGGTGGTGTAGTTACTGGGGTATTGTTGGCATTAGCGCGCATTTCTGGCGAAACTGCGCCCTTGCTATTTACCTCTTTGAATAACCAGTTTTGGAGCACTGACATGAACGCACCGATGGCGAATTTGCCGGTGGTGATCTTTCAGTTTGCGATGAGCCCTTATGAAGAATGGCAAGCCTTAGCTTGGGCGGGGGCATTGTTAATTACCCTCACGGTTCTTCTACTCAATATCCTTGCGAGAACTGTATTTCGCCAAGAAAAACAATAGAAAACAATAGGTAAGTGGATTGAATATGTCATTTAAGGTCAGCGTCGGAGATTCGGTTGTTGCAGAAACCGGTGTCTCGAAAATTGGTATACGGAACCTGAATTTCTATTATGGAAACTTCCAAGGGTTGCGTAATATTTCTTTGGATATTCCCGAGAAGCAGGTAACCGCTTTCATTGGCCCGTCGGGCTGTGGCAAGTCCACCTTGCTGCGTACGCTGAATCGAATGTATTCGTTGTACCCCGAGCAACGAGCCGAAGGAGAGATCCTTCTGAATGGGCAAAACGTTCTGGACCCCAAGCAAGATTTGAATGCATTGCGTGGGCAAGTAGGCATGGTGTTTCAGAAGCCTACACCTTTCCCGATGTCGATTTATGACAATATCGCCTTTGGCGTGAAGTTGTATGAAAACCTGAACAAGTCCGATATGGATGAGCGGGTTGAGTGGGCTTTGAAAAAAGCCGCATTGTGGAATGAAGCGAAAGACAAGCTCAATCAAAGTGGCCTATCACTTTCGGGTGGTCAACAGCAGCGCTTGTGCATTGCACGTGGCATCGCAGTGAAGCCTGAAGTGCTTTTGCTTGATGAACCTACTTCGGCGTTAGATCCAATTTCAACTGCGAGAATTGAAGAGCTTGTAAGCGAGCTGCGTACCGACTACACTATTGTGATTGTTACTCATAATATGCAACAGGCGGCGCGTGTTTCTCAACATACGGCTTATATGTATTTAGGTGAACTTGTCGAGTTCACACCCACGGCACAAATTTTTGTGAAACCTAAAGACAAGCGCACGGAAGATTACATCACTGGGCGTTTTGGTTAATGGACCGCACTTCCAAGCAGTTTGCAGGCGAGTTGGCGGACTTAAGATCTGGTTTTCTGGCGATGGGCTCATTGGTTGAGAGACAATTCAACAATGCGCTTCTAGCTATTGAAACCGGTGACCAGTCTTTGGTTGAAGCTGTGTTGATGCAGGAACGCTTAGTCAATGACAAACAGCTAGAACTCGAAAAGTTAGGCCTTGAGGTAATCGCAAAGAGGCAACCTGCTGCGGTTGATTTGCGGCAAATCATGTGCACTCACTCGGCGGTAAACGATTTAGAACGGATAGGCGATGAAGTTACTAAGATTGCTCGCCGGTCTCAACAGCTTCAGGTTTCTGAGAGGTTCCAAGCGTTAAGGCTCAATGAATTGAAACACCTAGGGGCACTAGCCCAAGCGATGCTAAGTGCTTCTCTAAAGTCTTTTGCAAACTCCGATGTGATTGCGGCATCAGAAATTATTGCTAAAGATGTTGTTGTTGATCGCGAGTTTGATCGAGTTATGAGACTGCTCGAAACCTACATGGTTGAAGACACAAGAACTATTACCGCGGGTTTAGATGTTGCGTTTTTAGCAAAAGCAATTGAGCGGGTTGCCGATCATGCTAAAAATATCAGCGAATATACTATTTATATTGTTCAAGGATATGATCCACGGCACTCTAGCCTGTGAATTGCTTTGAACTGTTCAGCGAGGACTAAAGATGCCGATGCAAGACCATACGAATAGAGCTTTTGATATTGATTTAGACGGCATGCGTAGCGCGTTGATGATGATGGGCGGGTTGGTCGAAAAGCAAATAGATCGCGCTGTTAGAGCGTGCACGCGTTTAGATTTAGCTTTAGCGTCTCAGGTGCTATCTGACGAAGAAGTCGTGAATAGCTTGCAAATGCAGGTTGACTTATTGTGTAACCAAATTATTGCTAGGCGACAGCCAATTGCCATCGATTTGCGGGAGGTGATAGCCTCAATTCATACCGTGAACGATCTCGAGAGAATCGGCGACGAAGCTAAGAAAATCGTCATCAAGGCTAGGTCACTTCAGCAGCTATCTTCTATTGGCGACCTGCCGCTTGCTCGAATTGAGATCATGGGCGGGCGTGCTGCTGCAATGATGCGTCATGCATTGAACGCTTTCTTGCGGCAAGATACAAAAGCCTTAAGTATGCTTACCAAGGCCGATGCTGAGATTGATGCGCTGCGTGACGAGCTACACGCAGATTTGATGCGTATCATGGCGGAAAAACCTTCGATGGTCACGACTTGTGTTGATTTAGTGTTTATCGTTCAATCGATTGAACGAATTGGTGATCATTCTAAGAATGTCGCCGAGTACATTGTCAATGTCGTCGAAGGAATCGACATGCGTCATAGCGTAGCGCCGTAACAAGCTAGGCGCCAACCTCTGCTTTAGGTTCGACGGTAGAGGAAGGTGCAATTCGTGCGGGGTGAAAGCCAATCGAGAATCGGCTACCTTTGCCGACAACGCTTTCAATGCTTAATTCCGCTTGATGGCGTTGCACAATATGCTTAACAATCGCTAAGCCTAGGCCTGTACCCCCAGTGTCCCTAGATCTGCCTCTATCAACTCTGTAGAAGCGCTCGGTTAATCGCGGAATATGCTCTGAAGCAATGCCAGGCCCAGTATCGACTACTCGCAGCCAAGCATCAAATGTTTTAGAAAACGCCAGATCACCCGTTAGTTCGACTGGTTTTTCTGAATGCCAGTAAATTTCTACCGCGCCACCTTCGGGCGTGTAGCGAAGCGCATTGACTATAAGGTTTCTAGCGGCCGTTTCAATTTCAGTCGGTGCGCCGAGAATTATTGTCGGGCCGTCAATAACTAGTTTGATTTGGTGGCGTCCGTTTGAAAGGCTTCTTGCTTCGGCCGTTAACATTTTGAGTAATTCCTGAATGTCTATGGGATTCTTGGGCGCCATATCGAAGCCACTTTCTAAGGAAGAAAGCGTTAACAAATCCTCCAGCAAGCGTTTCATAGTTTGGCTTTGTGTGAGTATTGTCGAAAGGTAAGTGGTTCGTGATTCCTTGTCTAAATCGATACTCAAAAGGGTTTCAGCAAAACCGCCAATCACTGTCACAGGGGTTCGAATTTCGTGGGATACATTCGCAACAAAATCACGGCGCATGACATCGATTTTCGATGCTTCGGTGATGTCGCGAGTCATTAGAAGTCGTTGCTTTGAATGCGAATCAACGACTCGTATTTCAAATGTTTTCCCTACTCTATTTGCTAGGTTGATTTTCAACGACTGATTCGGAGTGCCAGTAGCTAGATAAGTGAAAAATTCTGGCTGCCGAATGAAATGATGAATCGGACGTTTAAAGCCAAAAATTTCATGCAAATCACGTGCGGCGTTGTTGTACCAAAGAATATGGTCGTATTGATCTAAAACGATTAAGCCGTCCGGTAGGTGATCGACAACTGCTTGAATGCGCTCAAACTCAGTTCGCATCTCAATTTTGTCTTCAAGATCTTTTTTGCTTGCGGCTCGCAGTCGGTTAAAGATCGGCCCCCATGCTCCGATTCCATCGGGTAGATCGCGCTTGTCCCGAAGAATGGACCACTTAAAAAGCGCCTGAAGGTGAAACGCCTGTGAAAGAGAATAGAGCACAAAAGCTATGCCCAGGAACCATGCCGCGAGAGTTGGGTTCACCCAGTAGCCTAAGGTAAGACTGATCGCAGAAACTAAAAATGTAAAGCTCAAGGACTTAATCATTCCTTGATTATGCAGGTGTCAATTAGGATCACTATTTCTTTACTGGATAAAACCGATAGCCACCGCCGCGAACTGTTTCGATTTGTTGGTCATGCCCGCTTGGCTCTAGGGCAATCCGCAGTCGCCTAACATGCACATCAACGGTACGCTCTTCAACATACACTTCATTGCCCCATACATTGTCTAAAAGCTTAGAGCGAGAAACAACTTTGTCTGGGTGTTTCATGAGGTAGTGCAGCAACTTAAATTCAGTTGGGCTAAGGGGCAATGATTGACCGTGGGCAATCACTCTGCGAGTTTCGGGTTCGATACGAAGACCAACGAACTCAATAGGGTCATCGACCGAAGCGGGCGACCTTCTGCGAAGCAGTGCCTTCATTCTTGCCATTAATTCTTTGGGCGAGAATGGTTTAGTAATGTAATCATCCGCTCCAGAATCAAAGCCTTTGAGCTTGTCAGATTCTTCCGCTCGCGCTGTAAGCATGATGATGGGAATATCTCTTGTGCGTAAAGATGCACGCAACTTCTTCGCGAAATCGACGCCCGATTGATCCGGAAGCATCCAATCAAGGAGTAAAATATCCGGCACGGCCGCGTCGAGCTGCATTTGAGCCATGCGAGTATCGGATGCTTGAAAGACTAAGTAACCTGCATGCTTGAGGTTGACTGCCAACAACTCGCGAATTGCTGGTTCATCCTCTACGATCAGGACGCTGGGGGTGGTTATGTTATTTGCTGACATCTGTGCATATTATGAAGTCACTATGACACTTTGATGAAGACCTTAAAATTCTTTTAAGCTCTACCGTAATTGTCTTGGAAGCGAACGATGTCATCTTCGCCCAAGTAATCGCCGCACTGAACCTCGATAATCACGAGTGGAACAACCCCTCGGTTCTCTAGGCGATGCTTCGCACCAATAGGGATGTAAATTGATTCGTTAGCGGCTAACAGTATCTCGTCGGTATTTCGAGTAACGATTGCTGTGCCAGAGACGACAATCCAGTGTTCGCTACGATGGTGGTGCATTTGGAGCGAAAGCGTTTGCTTCATCTTTACTTCAATACGCTTAATCTTAAAGCGAGGGCCTTCGAACAATACGGTATATGTGCCCCACGGGCGAGCGACAGTCCTATGAAGCTTAAACGCATCATGGCCTGACAGCTTTAGCTGCGAAACGATTTCTTTGACTTGCTGCGAGGCATCTTTGTTGGCAACCAACAAGGCATCGGGTGTATCAATAATTAGCAGGTTGTCGACACCGACAGTGGCGATCAAGCGATCTTCACTTTGAATATGGGTGTTACGCGTATCGACTTTTATAGTTTCGCCGAGTGACGTGTTGCCATTCGCGTCTGCATCTAATTGCTCTGCGACTGCTTTCCAAGAGCCGATGTCGCTCCAACTAAAACTCACAGGTAAAACTGAGACATTGCTTGCTTTTTCCATCACAGCGTAATCGATAGAAATATTTGGACATTTGGCAAAGACTGCCTCATCGAAACTAATTTTGCGATACTTGTCCGCGCTTGTCGGGCTTGTATAGCTGTCTTTTCTGTTTGCCCAGGTGTTCTTTGCTTCAGTTAATAATGTTGGCGCGTGGAGTTCAAACGCCTTTAAGATGGCACCTACTTTGAAGCAGAACATGCCGCTGTTCCACATAAAGTTACCAGCCGTAAGGAATTCAGCGGCCTTTTCAGCGTTAGGCTTTTCTACAAATCGATTCACTGAATGGGCTGGGCTACCAGCCTTTTTCGCACCCATATCGATATAGCCAAAGCCGACTTCCGGCGCGTGAGGCCGAATACCAAACAGTACAAGGGAGCCGTCTTGAGCAGACACGATTGCGTCATTTACAGAAGTCTGAAACGCAGCTTCATCAGGAATTAAGTGGTCAGCTGAAAGCACCAACAGAGTTGCATCTGGGTTTAAGCTTTCTGCCCAGAGAGCCGCTAAAGCAATCGCGGGAGCAGTGTTTCGCCCCGAAGGCTCTAGTAACTGGGTAACCGTATTAAGACACTCTTTATTCGGGGGGTTGATCGCATCTATTTCTTCTTGGGTGCGAAAGTAATACTCTTGATTGGTGACAATAGCTGTATTTGATGCCAGAGGTGCAGCCCTTAGTAGCGTTTTTTGTAGCAAACTTTTATCGCCACCAAGTTTCATGAAAGGCTTAGGCATTGCCTCTCTTGAAACTGGCCATAAGCGTGTACCCGCACCACCGGAAAGAATGATTTGAAAAAGCATGGATGTATCCGACCAAAATAAGCCTCTATTATGGAGGGAAGTGCAGACCTTTCGCCAATTCAAAAGCGAGAACATTTCAGTACGTCATGTAAACGACGGTTTTCGGACGAGCGTGATGTCCGAACGGATAGTCGATGATGCAGTTTCGTCTGCTTGAAACATTGGCGTGAGAAACTGCCTAGACAAGTTTTGAACTAAGCGAAAATCCATGAATCAACAACATATCCTCGTTACAGGCGGTGCCGGTTATATTGGCTCTCACACAGTTTTACGTTTGCTCGAAACCGGCTACAGGGTGCTTGTACTCGATAACTTAGTAAATTCTTCGAGCGAATCACTCAAACGAGTTGAGTCGATTACTGGCGGTAAGGCGCCCTTGGTTGTTGGCGACATTCGCGATTCTGAGCTCTTAGAGGGGCTTTTAAAGCGTAATCAGTTCGACGCAGTGATTCACTTTGCTGGTTTAAAGGCAGTTGGTGAATCGGTAGCTAAGCCACTTGAATACTACGACAACAATGTGAATGGCACGCAGGTTTTGTTGAGCGCCTTGCAAAAAGCAAACATTAAGCGGTTTGTGTTTAGCTCATCAGCCACTGTGTACGGTGATCCGCAAACGTTACCGATTATGGAGTCCGCGCCTACCGGACCCACGAACCCGTACGGGCGCACGAAGTGGCTAATCGAGTTTATTCTCCAAGACATAGCTGCTGCCGACAAGGATTGGTCTATCGGCACACTGAGGTACTTTAACCCCGTTGGTGCTCATAAGAGTGGTTTGATTGGTGAAGCTCCATCAGGAATTCCAAATAATCTGTTGCCTTATGTCACCCAAGTAGCAGTTGGTCTCCGAGATAAGTTGAGTGTTTTTGGCGGCGATTACGCGACGATTGATGGCACGGGCGTTCGAGACTATATTCATGTGCTCGACCTGGCTGATGGCCATTTGGCTGCATTAAATCGCACCCAAGAAAACAAGGGGTTGTTCACTGTAAATTTAGGTACAGGCACAGGCTACTCGGTGCTTGAACTTGTCAAGGCGTTTGAGAAAGCATCGGGTAAGCCTGTGCCCTATCAAATTGTCGATAGGCGCCCTGGCGACATAGCCAGCTGTTATGCCGACCCAAAGCTTGCGCTAGAGCTTCTTGGCTGGCAAGCTAGTCGAGGGGTTGATGAGATGTGTGTCGATAGCTGGAAGTGGCAATACCAGAACCCTAATGGTTACCCAAAAGAGGTCTAGGCTCGGTTAAAAAACACTCGCTTACCACGCATTTCAACGAGCTGTTTTAAAAATAAGGCAAAGTCTTCATCGTTATCAACCGGGTTTAAATGCTCTGTGTTAATGATGAGAATAGGTGCTTGGTCGTAGTGGTGAAAGAAGCGGCTGTAGTTATCCGCGAGAGCGCGCAAGTATTGGTCAGACATGTGTTCTTCCATCTCGATACCGCGCTTCTTGACGCGATTCACCAGCGTATCTGGGTCGGCTTGCAAATACACCACCAAATCGGGAGTGGGGGCTTGAGGTTTTAAGCTTTCGAAAATCTGGTTGTAAAGTTTTAACTCATCGTCGGCTAACGTGAGCCTTGCGAATAGTGGGTCTTTATCGAGTAAAAAATCGCCGACGACATTCTCCGCAAACATATCACGTTGGGAGAGATCTCGCAGTTGGTTGATGCGTTGAAAAAGAAAAAATAGTTGTGTTGGTAGCGCGTAACGCGGCCCGTCCCGGTAAAAACGCTCTAGAAATGGGTTGGCCTTAGGGTCTTCCAACATGGTTTGTGCGTTGAAAAGAGTGGCAATTTTTTTCGTTAGCGTGGTTTTGCCTACGCCAATTGGCCCTTCAATGACAATATGTCGAAACCGTTGGAATGGAGACGGAAGATTATTCATGTTCTGAAAATGAAGTTCATTGTATTTTAGCTAAGCACTGCATGGCGGAGCCGTGGCCTGGAATTGTGATGTCGGGCGCTAATTCGATGAGAGGCACGAGCACGAATGCGCGTTCATGCATTCTTGGGTGCGGCAACTCCAGTCTGCTGGTGTGATGCACAACATCATCGTAAAGTAAAAGATCGAGATCTAAGGTGCGTGGCGCATTTTTAAACGGGCGCTCGCGACCAAACTGAAGCTCGATATTGAGTAAGGCTTGAAGAAGTGCGTCGGGTTTGAGTTCCGTCTCGATTTGAGCGACCGCATTTACAAAATCTGGGCCCTGTGCTTGCCAAGGTTTTGTGACTATCATTGTTGATTTGGCAACTACACGGGTGTTTACAACCTTGGTTAAAGCTAGAAACGCGTGTGCTATCGTTTCATGAGGATTGCCGAGATTCGCACCAAGTCCAATGTAGGCGCTACTCATTCGAAAGCCTAGATTCTGCCCCCGCTCCAGAGCCTGTATTTGATGAGCCTCCACTCGGTTTTCTACGTCTACGACGTTTTGGGCCGCCCGCGTTGTTCCCTGGCTTACTGCTTTGTCTCTGCGCACTAGGTGCGTTGCGAATCATGTCCTCTCGGGAGTCATTATCCGCAGCTTGAAATTCCGTCCACCATTGTGCCAATTCAGTATCAACTTCGCCACATTCCGAACGTAACAGCATAAAGTCGTAGCCAGAGCGGAATCGAAGGTGTTCGAGCAAGCGAAGAGATGTAGCCCCTTGACGGCGCTCGAATCGCGGCTGCATTGTCCAAATTTCGCGCATGTCAACAACGATGCGTTTTTGAATGGCGAGTTCATCGGCTTGATCATCGAGTACTGAATCAATCGCTCGCATTAAACCTGCAAAGCTGTGTTCGCCTTTGGCAAGTTGTTGCTCCCAGCGCTGGCTAACTTGTGGCCACAGTAAGCAAGCAAACAGAAAGCTTGGTGATATTGATTTCTCTTGGCGGATTCGAGTATCGGTTTGTGCTAAAGCATGTTCGACAAACTTGGCGCCTTGAGGTTGTTCTAGGATGATGTCGAGCAGTGGCAACAAGCCTTTGTGTAAACCTTCGCTACGCAATTGCTTTAAGCAGGCCATTGCGTGGCCAGAAGTCAGCAGCTTAAGCATTTCGTCAAACAATCGCGCCGGAGGAATGTTCTGAATGAGCGTACCCAAACCTGCAATCGGTTCTCTGCTCTTGGCCTCGATGGTGAAGCCAAGTTTGGCTGCGAATCGCGCAATGCGTAGCATGCGAACTGGGTCTTCGCGGTAGCGGGCAGCTGGGTCGCCGATGACTCGCAGAGTCTTGCTTTTTAGATCTTTTACGCCATTGTGATAATCGAGCAATATGTCGGCTTGAGGGTCGTAGTACAAAGCATTGACCGTGAAATCTCTGCGTCTCGCGTCATCTTCTAGTGAACCAAAAAGGTTGTCTCGAAGTACCCGGCCATGTTCGTCAGTTTCAGCATTTTCTTGCATGCCACGAAAGGTTGTTACTTCAATAACCTCTCGGCCCCACATGACGTGCACAATTTGAAAGCGGCGGCCAATGACCCGTGAGCGCCGAAATATTTTCGTGACTTGGTCAGGGGTTGCATTGGTCGCAATATCGAAGTCTTTAGGCTTCTTACCCAGCATGGCATCACGCACACAACCACCGACTAAATAGGCTTTATAACCAGCCGATTGCAGGCCTTCACAAGTTTTAATCGCTGCACTAGAAACATCATTGCGATGAATGCCGTGGGTAGAGGCTGTGAGTTGTTGCAACTTGCCGCGCGAATGATCGCCTGAGACTTTGGGCGCAAACAAGCGTTTAAAAAATTTCTTAATCATGATGCAAATAATTCCAGCGTTTGCCAGTTTTTGGCAGTGGCTTCAGCAAGTAAAACACTATCAGGGTTGGTTGCAACCGGGTGACTTACCTTGCGAAGCAACGGTAAATCGTTTCTTGAATCGCTATAAAACCAGGTTTTTTCGAAGCTCGCGAAGTTTAAATTCAAGTTGGTAAGCCACTGGTTTACTCTGGTGATTTTTCCTTCACCAAATGACGGTACGCCTGTGCTTGTGCCTGTCAGTCGACCGTCAGGCAGGGTATCACAGGTGCATGCGATCAGGTGTTCAATGCCGAAAGCCCTCGCAATGGGGGTTGTTACGAAGCTATTGGTTGCTGTAACGATAGCGCAAAGATCGCCATTGGCCTGGTGTTTTTGGACGAGTTCGAGAGCAATTGGTTGAATGACCGGCGCAATGACGGTTCGCATAAAGTCAGCGTGCCATGCGTTTACCTCGGTTATTGGCTTATGTGCCATCGGTTGCAGCGCAAAGCGCAGGTATTCATCGATATCTAAAGTGCCTGCGACATAGTTTGCATAGAAGCGATCGTTGGCTTGTTTAAAGGCTTGGCTATCAACAATGCCGGTGCGAACGAGAAATTCCCCCCAAGCGTGATCGCTATCGATTGGAATCAAAGTTTTGTCGAGATCGAAAAGCGCTAGGTTCATTTTTTTAAACGCCGTTTTGGTTTTGATATTGCCGAACTAAAGCGAGCGTTAAAGCCCGTTTTTGGGTAAACGCATAACGGTCGATATTGTCGGCTAGGTTCGCTAAATCTTTGATATTGCGTGAATGGCGGGTAAGTAGATAGGGAATCACATCGGCACTAATTTCAGTTCCTCGGTGCTCGAAAAATGCCGCAAGTGCTTGCAATTTTTGCTCGTCTGAAAGCTC
>JAYWIG010000063.1:0-17128 GCA_043789035.1 Betaproteobacteria bacterium | reverse complement strand
TATGACTCGAACGTGGGCGAGCGAGGTTTAAAGCTTTCAGGTGGTGAAAAGCAGCGAGTGGCATTAGCAAGAATGCTGTTAAAGAATCCACCTATCGTGATTTTGGATGAGGCGACATCAGCGTTAGATTCGCGCAATGAGCAGGCTGTGCAATCGGCGCTTGATGATGCGGCCAGAGGACGAACAACTTTAGTCATTGCGCATCGTTTGTCGACCATCGTTGATGCTGATCAGATTTTGGTGATGGATGATGGCGCCGTGATTGAGCGTGGCCGTCATGATGAGTTAATCGCGCTGCGCGGTGCCTATTCGCGGCTTTGGATGATGCAGCAGGCCGGTGATGAAGATGCTGTGGCGGTGGAGTCGGCTTAGCGATGGAAAGTAAGTGGCTAGAAGATTTTTTGAGCCTTGCCGAAACCGGTAGTTTCTCGAAATCGGCACTGGCCCGACATGTTACCCAACCAGCATTTTCACGTCGCATTCAGGCGCTTGAAGCTTGGTTGGGCGCCGATCTGATTGACCGAACAGCTTACCCGACGAAGCTGACCAAAGCTGGCGAGGTATTTCGCCCACAAGCGTTAGAAATACTCGGGCAGTTGAACACTACCCGGGTAATGTTGAGAGGCCAATCATCAAAAAATGCTTCGATTATTGAGTTTGCTCTTCCTCACACACTATCGCTCACTTTCTTCCCCAGTTGGCTCACAAAAGTAGAGTTAAGCTTTGGGCAATTTCAAACTCGATTAACTGCGCTCAACGTGCATGATGCGGCCTCAAGGCTTGCGGATGGAAACTGTGATTTGTTGATGGCCTACCACCACAGCTCCCAGCCCCTAGAATTAGACCCGCAGCGCTATGAGTTTTTAGAGCTTGGCGAGGAAGGTTTTGCGGCCTATTGCATACCGAGCGATGAGAAGTCGAAAGTTCTTCAGCCTCGCTACAACCTGAACCAAAGGGCCACCTCGGTTCCCTACCTGGGCTATAGCACAGGAGCCTATTTTTCTCGCATGGTGAATCTGATTTTGTCGCAAACTAAGCCCAGCTTAAAGCTTGAAAGGCGTTACGAAACCGATATGGCTGAAGGTCTAAAAGCGATGGCATTACAAGGTCATGGCATCGCTTTTTTGCCTGAAAGCGCGGTGCAGCAAGAGCTAAAACAAAAGCGGTTGGTAGCTGCAGGGCAGCATGCACCCTTGGTCATGCAAATTCGGTTGTATCGTTTACGACCAACTTCGATTGAAACGCTGACCGGGAGAAAGAAGAAGTCTCGTGGCAAAGCAGAGTTAGTCGGCGATCTGTGGCAACACTTGGTATTGGCTTTAGAGAAACGATGATTGATTTTTGGCTGGCTGATCTTCGGTGGTTGCTGTTGGCTCCACCGCTTCTAAACCCTGAGCATGACGAGTTTGCAAACAAAATCGTTTTGCATAGCGCGTCCGAGCTTGCTCAAATTGACGAATGGTTACTTGGCCTTGATTCACTCACACAAAGAGACAAACTTAGCGCCTGGATGGCGAGTAAGCCGCCAAAGCAAATCGTTCGACTTGGGCGCTATGCTGAACACTTGATTGAGTTTTACTTGCGTTTTGGGCCGCTAGAAAGATTGGTTGCAGCCAACCTTCAAATTCGGGCTGCAGCGTTAGCCACGCAGCGCAAAGATTTCACAACCATAGGCGAGGTTGATTTTCTTCTCCGTGATGTTAACGATAGACCCTTTCACTGGGAGCTCGCGGTAAAGTATTTCGTTTGCCGCGACATTGCCAAGCCGCGAGTCGATGATTTAGTTGGCCCCGATAGCGCCGAAACTTTCGATCAAAAGATTGATAAAGTGATGGGCAAGCAGTTGGTACAGACGCCGCCTGCGCCCTACGACCAAACCATGTGGCAGCCGCAAGCTTTCACCAGAGGCTGGATGTTTTATCGGCGTGGAAAAGCGCGTCCAACGATACCTGAGCTTGCAACCAACCACCTCAACGGGTTTTGGGTAGAGCATAAAGACATTACGGAGTTGGTAAACGGTCATTACTACATTGTTCCTCGCGCCCGCTGGTTAAGCCCAGTGGTTCTGGCCAACGACGTTCAAGTCGATATTGATTTGATTAGCCTGAGCATCCTGCATGTTCGATCGTTGAGTATTTGGACCAATCAAATTGCTCTGGGGCGATGGCCCGGAGGCGTGCTGGTTGCGAGGCTGGAAGAGACTGCAAACGGTTGGCGAGAGATCGAGCGTGGCTTCGTTATGCCTGACAATTGGGAGTTAGGACGTTACGCAATTGAGCATTCTATGCAAGAATTGCATAAAGTGATGTCTACACGGCATTAGTCAAAAGGCGGGGGGAAGTGAACAATCCAGCCCCATGCAAAACGTAAATACATACATTAGTACAAACACCGCAAATGCCTCTGGAACCCAAGGGTCATACAGAGTCGAACATGACCTTCTCGGTGAGCGCGACATTCCTGCCGACGCTTACTGGGGGATTCACACCATTAGGGCGGTTGAAAACTACCCGATTACTGGCACCACCGTGAGTAAGATGCCGCAGTTGATCAAGGCGCTGGCCTGGGTGAAAGCCGCTGCCGCGATGGCAAATCATGAGTTAGGCGTGTTGAATAAAGAACATGCAGCGGTTATTGTGGCTGCGTGTAACGACGTTGCACTCGGACAGTTTGACGACCAATTTGTTGTTGATGTGATTCAAGGCGGCGCTGGTACGTCTACAAACATGAATGCTAACGAAGTCATCGCCAATCGTGCCTTAGATTTGATGGGGATGCCCAAGGGCGACTACAAAACTCTCCACCCGATTGAACAAGTGAATGCCTCACAAAGCACTAATGATGTTTACCCTACTGCTGTACGCATCGCGACATGTTTAGCGATTGATGACTTGCTAAAGAGTATGTCGCTCATGAGATGCAGCTTTGAGCGCAAAGCCTTCGAATTTAGGGACGTGCTGAAAATGGGCCGTACGCAACTCCAAGACGCAGTTCCCATGACCTTGGGGCAAGAGTTCACCACCTATGCAGTGATGTTGGGCGAGGATGAACTGCGGCTCAGCGAAGCGCGTGCGCTGATTCTTGAGATTAATCTTGGGGCCACTGCTATAGGTACCGGCATCAATACCGACCCTGCCTATGCCGAACTCGCGGTTTCGCATTTAAAGCAGCTTTGTGGCCTTCCGCTAATAAAAGCGAGCAATTTGATCGAAGCGACACAAGACACCGGGGCTTTTGTGCAACTGTCCGGCGTTTTGAAGCGCATCGCTTGCAAGATTTCGAAAATTTGCAATGATTTACGCTTGTTATCCTCTGGCCCTCAAGCCGGGTTTGGCGAGATTCGATTGCCAGCTAGAGCTGCTGGATCAAGCATCATGCCCGGTAAGGTGAATCCGGTAATTCCAGAAGTCATGAACCAAATCGCCTTCGAGGTGATTGGCAACGACATGACAATCAACATGGCTTCTGAAGCGGGACAGCTCCAATTAAATGCTTTCGAACCCATCATGGCTTGGAGTTTGTTCAAGAGCATCAAACACTTACAAGCGGGCTTTGAGACTTTGGCTGTCAACTGCGTCGACGGTATTGAAGCCAACCGCGAACTTTTAGCCGCAAGGGTTCGAAACTCAGCAGGCCTTGCGACTGCACTAAATCCGTACATCGGTTATGAAAACGCCACGCTAATTGCTCAAAAGGCGATTGCGACTGGTCGTTCAGTCCCTGAATTGGTGCTCGAAGCGGGCTTTTTAGATGAAGCACGCTTGGCCCAAATATTGCGTCCCGAAGTGTTAACCCAACCCTATCGTGAGCGTTAAGTAGTTATCGGCCGTAAAGTTTTGGTAGGATTCGCGGCTGACGGGTTTGAAAACTCGATGATTGTTGATTTAAACGTTTGAAAAAATAATTTGTACCGGTTAATTTTGGAGATAAAAATGACCAAGCTCTCTCGTTCTATCCTCGCGGCCTCAGTGGCTGCAATCATGCTTACTTCAGGCGCTGTGCAAGCCCAAGAGACTGGCACCATGAAGAAAATTCGCGAAACAGGCCAAATCACCGTTGGCCACCGTGAGGCTTCAGCACCGTTCTCGTACCTTGACGATAAACAGCAGCCAATTGGGTACTCAATGGATTTGTGTGCCAAGATCGTGGATGCTGTAAAAGTTGAAATGAAGTTGCCAAACCTCAAGGTTGCATATCAGCCAGTGACTTCATCGAATCGTATTCCGTTGTTGCAAAACGGGACTATCGATTTGGAGTGTGGTTCGACAACTAACTCGGTTGTGCGCCAACAGCAGGTCGCTTTTGGGCCAACTTGGTTCGTGATTAACGTAACTGCAGCTGTTAAAAAGAGCTCGAACATTAAGACTATCGCTGAGTTGAATGGAAAGAACGTTTCGTCGACTTCGGGCACAACTGCGGTGCCTTTAATTAAGAGCTACGAAAAAGCGCAAAACGTTGACGTAAAAGAAATTTACGGTAAAGACCATGCGGAATCATTCTTGCTGCTAGCCGATGATCGGGTTTCGGCGTTCATTATGGATGACATTTTGTTAGCAGGCCAGATCGCTAATTCGAAGTCGCCTTCCGATTACATGATCTTGCCTGAGTCGCTACGCCAGGAGCCTTACGGCGCCATGTTGCGTAAAGACGATACGCAGTTCAAGGCATTGGTTGATAAGACTATTGCTAGCGTGTTTAAGTCAGGCGAAATTAATAGAATCTATGCCAAGTGGTTTACAAGTCCAATTCCACCAAGAAATGCTAACGTCAACTTTGCTATGACGCCAGCCATTAAGGCTGCGATAGAGAACCCTAACGACATCGGCGTGAAGTAAAGCCGCATTGTTAAAGATATAGGTTCCGATATTTTTAACAGCGTAAAACCGGTTAGCGTGAGTTAGCCGGTTTTTTTGTTTCCTGTTTTTGGTCGGTTACGTTACAGTTACAGCCGAATTAGTAAAAAAATAAATAGAGGGGGAAGTAAAGAATGGACTTAAGCATCTTTACACAAATGACTGCTGATGGAGACATCAATTGGTGGCAGTCGCTAGCTTCAGGGCTTAAATGGACTTTATCAACGGCGTTCTTTGCTGCGATTATTGCGTTTTCTGTAGGTTCCGCCCTTGGGGTAATGCGCACGACAACTAATCGTTGGATGGTGATATTTGGTAACGCCTATGTAGAGCTTTTTCGAAACATCCCGTTGCTCGTTCAATTCTTTATTTGGTACTTTGTTGTTCCGGGGCTAATCCCTTCGGTGAAGGCTTGGGTCATTTCCCTTGATCCAACACAGCACCAGTTCATTACTGCCGTTGTTTGCCTAGGACTCTTTACGGCAGCACGCGTTTCTGAGCAGGTTCGTTCAGGTATTCAAGCGCTTCCGAGAGGGCAACGCTCTGCGGGCTATGCGATTGGCCTAACCGAGCCACAAACCTATCGCTTTGTGCTTCTGCCGATGGCCTACCGTTTAGTGATTCCCCCATTGACTAGCGAAACCATGAACTTGATTAAGAACACCGCTGTAGCTTATTCAATTGGCTTAGTGGAGCTCTTTTTCAGAACCCGCGAAATGGGTGAGCAAACATTTAAGTATTTCGAAGCGTTCGCCGCTGCGACTCTGGTCTATGTTGTCATTGCTATGACGGCAAACAGAGTGATGGCTTATGTCGAGAAAAAGGTCGCGGTGCCTGGCTACATCACGGGGGGCAAATAATGGGTGGCTTAGAGTTTGACGTTATCGCCCGTACCTGGCCATACCTGCTGAAGGGGTTGCAGTACACCATTCAATTAACGATTGTTGCAGCAATCGGCGGCGTTATTTGGGGTACCTTATTGGCATTGGCTAGATTGTCTTCGATCAAGTGGTTGTCTATGCTTGCTGCAGGTTATGTAAACCTAATGCGTTCGATTCCACTGTTGCTCGTGATTTTTTGGTTTTACTTTTTGATGCCCATCATCATTCAGAATATTACGGGTGCCGATAGGCCGCCGCAGTTTGGTGCCGATCGCTCTGCCTACATCACCTTCATTATGTTTGAAGGCGCGTATTTCTGCGAGATTATGCGTGCGGGTATCCAGAGTATTTCGAAAGGCCAAGTGGGCGCTGCCTATGCGGTGGGTTTGAATTATCGGCAAGCCATGCAGCTAGTGGTGTTGCCGCAAGCGTTTAGAAACATGCTACCGATTTTGCTCACCCAAACGATTATCTTGTTTCAAGACGTATCGTTAGTGTCGTTACTTAACGTGACAGATTTTGTGGGTGCCGCAACGAAGATAGCGCAGCGCGATAGTCGAGTCGTGGAAATGTATTTGGTGGTTGCAGTTGTTTATTTTGTGATGTGTTTTTCGTTGTCGTATCTGGTGAAGATACTGCAAAAGAAAATCGCCATCATTCGTTAAATCGATTTGATAAACCCATTCGTTAAAAATATAAAGTTAGAGAAATAGAGGAAATCAACATGGCAATGATTGAATTCAAAGGCATTAGCAAGTGGTACGGCAGCTTTCAAGTACTTACCGATTGCAGCACGAGTATCAATAAGGGTGAGGTAGTTGTGGTGTGCGGCCCGTCTGGCTCCGGTAAATCGACCCTGATTAAATGCGCCAATGCGTTAGAGCCTTTTCAAAAGGGTGACATTACCGTAGACGGTGTTTCAGTCGGCGATAAAGGCACTGACTTGCCTAAGCTACGCTCACGTATCGGCATGGTGTTTCAGCACTTTGAGCTGTTCCCACATTTGAGCATTGTTGAGAACTTAACTTTAGGGCAAATTCGAGTGCTGAATCGTAGCCCGGAAGAGGCTAAGGCAAAAGGCTTGAAGCTATTAGAGCGTGTTGGCTTGACAGCACATGCCGCAAAATTTCCAGGGCAACTTTCGGGCGGTCAGCAGCAGCGTGTTGCGATTGCACGTGCCTTGGCGATGGACCCTATTTGCATGTTGTTCGATGAGCCAACATCCGCTCTCGACCCTGAGATGGTGAACGAAGTGCTAGATGTAATGGTTCAGCTTGCCCAAGAGGGCATGACCATGATGGTCGTGACGCATGAAATGGGTTTTGCTCGTAAGGTGAGCAACCGCGTGATCTTTATGGATCAGGGCAAGATCGTTGAAGACTGTACTAAAGATGAGTTCTTTAATACTCAGAGAGGCCCGCGTGCCCAGGAGTTCCTCTCTAAGATCTTAACTAGCCACTAAAACTTGACTATCGGCGGCTTGGGAAGCTGCGATAAACCGGACCCGCTCTGTATGCAGGGCGACCGTAGTAATAAGAACGACCAAAACCAAAGCCAAGACTCACCGCAGGGCCACCATAGTACGGATAGCCAAATCCGTAACCATAATAGGGCGCTACAACGACGGGTGGGTAACCGTAAGTCGTTGTCGTACTAGTGTTTTGAGCGGTTTGAGCTGGCGTGTTCCTAGCCAAAAGAATAGCGTCTACTACTTCTTTGCTGGCACCGGCTTTGTTCAACACATCGAGATCAGCCGCGTTCGCGGCGACCTTTAAGCCCCTATCATTAATTTCCTTGATGATCGTACTGTCCGGCACTTTTTCTCCCACCATTTTGGCGACATCGCCTAAACTTAGAGAAGGCAATGCAGGCGCACGTTGCACTGTGGTGGTTTGGTGCGTCGTAGCGCAGCCACCAGCCATGAGAGCAGCGACGGCCAGCAAAGCTGAGCCGAAAAAGCGTGTGTAGCGAGTTGTGATCGTGTTCATTGTGTCTCTCAAAGCAGTCAGCAATTTGAATGAAATTTGTTGTTTATACCAATAACGAAGTAGATTACAGTCGCGTTGACGCTGCAACAAGCCTTGTTACAAACCGTAAAGCTTAGATTTAAGCGAAGTTTGCAAGAAGGTGAGAAAGTTTGCGCTTGACTACCTCGCCGTGGTTCGACAAACGTGTGCGGTATGCTCAATTAGCTCACGTGCTTGGTTCGAAAGTGTTGTGCCTGCCACAGTGAGTTCAATCGAGCGTTTGTCTCGCCGGATCAGCGGCTGGCCTATTTTTGCTTCTAAGGCCTGCCCAATTCGCAGCATGAGTTCGAAATCTGAAATGTCCAGTTTGCTCATTTTGCAAGAT
Organism: Betaproteobacteria bacterium; assembly: GCA_043789035.1. Lineage (GTDB taxonomy): Bacteria > Pseudomonadota > Gammaproteobacteria > Burkholderiales > Burkholderiaceae_E > JAYWIG01. The sequence goes on along the minus strand of JAYWIG010000063.1, from coordinate 9,042 downwards.
TAACTTGCATTTTAAAAAAGTTAAAGAACGCTATTACTAATAGTTTTCGATAAACTGCTGGCTTAGCGAGAAGTTCCCCATAAAAGGATTCAAGATGTTTAAAGGTTTCGATAGTGGTGTAGCCGCCGTTAATGGCGTGAACATCCCTTATGTGAAAGGCGGGTCTGGTCCTGCTCTTTTACTTTTGCATGGCCATCCGCAAACCAAGGCAATTTGGCACAAAGTTGCGCCGATACTAGCCGAGCGCTTCACCGTTGTTGCCAGCGATTTGCGTGGTTATGGTGATTCGTCGAAGCCCGAAGGACTAGCGGATCATTCGAATTACAGTAAACGTGAAATGGCTAGGGACCAGCTTGAGCTAATGCAATCTTTAGGCTTGCCCGATTTTCATCTAATTGGGCACGACAGAGGTGGCCGTGTTGCGCATCGTTTAGCGGCAGACCATGGTTCGGCGGTGAAAACGCTTACCCTGCTCGATATTTGCCCAACTTTAGCAATGTATGAACAAACCAATATGGAGTTTGCCTCGGCATATTGGCATTGGTTCTTTTTAATTCAACCTGCGCCCTTTCCCGAAACACTTATTGAGCAAAACCCTGAGTTTTATTTTACGAAGTTGATGGGTAATCGAAGCGCTGGTTTGTCGCCATTTACCAATGAGGCGTGGGCCGAATATATGCGCTGCAATGCAGACCCGAAAACGATACATGGTATGTGCGAAGACTATCGCGCAGCAGCCGGCATCGACCTGACACATGACAGAGCCGATCGTGAAATTGGCCGCCGCTTACGTATGCCATTACTGGCTTTGTGGGGTAAAAATGGCGTCATTGAAAGGTGCTTTGAACCCATTCAAGAATGGCAGCGCGTGGCCATAGACGTGAGGGGCCATGCGCTTAATTCTGGTCATTACATTCCCGAGGAAGCGCCAGAAGAGCTGCTAGCTGCGCTTAACGAATTTATTTAACTTTTATTGATTGATGAAACTTATGACTACAAATAAAACACATCGTATAGCGGTCATCGCGGGTGACGGCATCGGCGTTGAAGTAATGCCGGAAGGTTTGCGTGTGATGGAAGAAGCATCACGCAAGTTTGACATTCACTTGAAATTCGACCATTTTGATTTCTCTAGCTACAACTACTTTGAGAAGCACGGCAAGATGCTTCCCGATGATTGGAAAGAGCAAATCGGCGGTCACGATGCAATTTACTTTGGCGCAGTGGGATGGCCCGCCAAGATTCCTGACCATATATCGCTGTGGGGTTCGTTGTTGTTGTTTCGTCGTGAGTTCGATCAGTACATTAATTTGCGTCCTGTGCGCTTAATGCCTGGCGTACCTGCGCCGTTGGCAAATCGCAAAGCTGGCGATATCGATTTTTATGTAGTACGTGAGAACACGGAAGGTGAGTATTCGTCAGTGGGTGGGCGTATGTTCCCCGGCACCGAGCGCGAGTTCGTGCTGCAAGAATCTGTGTTTACCCGTATTGGCGTTGATCGTATTCTGAAATATGCCTTTGATTTGGCCATGTCACGCCCAAAGAAGCATTTAACATCGGCCACTAAATCAAACGGCATTTCAATCTCCATGCCTTATTGGGATGAGCGGGTTGAAGAGATGGCGAAGTCTTACCCTTTAGTGAAAGTCGACAAGTTTCATATTGATATTTTGACAGCGCACTTTGTACGTAACCCTGATTGGTTCGACGTTGTGGTGGCTTCGAACTTGTTCGGAGATATCTTGTCGGACCTAGGCCCTGCGTGTACTGGCACGATCGGCATTGCGCCATCAGCCAACATTAATCCGACCGGCAAATATCCTTCATTATTTGAGCCAGTGCATGGTTCTGCGCCTGATATTGCTGGTAAAGGTATCGCCAACCCGATTGGGCAAATTTGGTGTGGCGCAATGATGCTTCAGCACCTGGGCTACCAGCATGCACATGATGAAATCGTTAAAGCAATTGAAAAAGTGACCGAGTTTGGCCCTAGAACAGGCGATATGGGCGGCAAGGCGACTACAAGTGATGTGGGTAAAGCCCTCGTCGAAGCCCTTAAGTAATCCTTTTGTCATTAAGTTTACTTATATACCCATGTAAACGCCCTGAAGGGCAATACCGTTTTAAGTTTAACCTGCATAATTCGCAGCAATTTTTACCCACTCGCTATCGCCCCTTTCGGAGACATAATGAAATCTATATTTAAAACAGTTCTAAGTATTACCGCCATTTCTTTGGCCGCCATTGGTTCAGCCCATGCCGCTTGGCCAGATAAACCCGTCACGATTGTCGTTCCGTTCGCTGCGGGCGGCCCGACTGATATCGTGGCACGTAGCGTAGCCGACATCATGTCGAAGAACATTCCAAATTCTCGTTTTTTAGTCGAGAACGTTGCGGGCGCTGGCGGTACGATTGGTGCCAATAAGGTATCTAAGGCGACTAACGATGGATACACTATCTTGATCCATCACATTGGTATGTCTACGGCCCCGGCGCTGTATAAAAAAATGACTTTCGATCCGCTGAAGGATTTCGAATACGTCGGTTTGATTACCGATGTGCCTATGACTTTGTTGACTAAAAAGGCGTTACCACCGAACAACTTGAAAGAGTTGATTGCCTATGTTAAGGTCAATAAAGACAAAGTGAACGTTGCCAACGCAGGTATCGGTTCGGCATCTCATTTGTGCGGCTTGCTGTTTATGTCGGCTATCGAAACTGATATGACTACGGTACCTTACAAAGGCACCGCACCTGCCATGACAGATTTGCGCGGCGGCCAAGTGGATATTCTCTGCGACCAAACAACTAACACCACAGCAGTCATTAAATCGGGTGAAGTAAAAGCCTTGGCCGTTACGTCGCCACAGCGTTTGAGCTTGCTGAAAGATTTGCCTACGATGGCTGAGCAAGGTTTGCCTACTGCTTCACTAGCTGTGTGGCACGGTATGTATGCGCCTAAGGGTACGCCGAAAGAAATCACCAAGATGTTGCAAGATGGCTTGGCGACGGCGTTGAAAAACCCTGATCTGATCAAGCGTTTTGCTGAATTGGGTACTGAGCCAGTTGCTACTGATCGCGTCACTCCAGCGGCACTCGAGAAGCACTTAGCCGCTGAGATAGCCAAGTGGACGCCGATTATTAAGAAAGCTAATATTTACGCTGATTAAACCCTCGTATTTATGAAAGTGTATGCAGCCCAAAACCGAAGCAGATTTCCGTCAACTTTTAATCGATAGTTATCTAGCTGCGGTGGCTGCAGCAGACCCTCTAAAAATCGTGGCTAGTTTTTTACCTAGCTACGAAGATTTAACAAAATACTCGAAAACAACCGTGGTCGGTGCAGGTAAGGCTGCTGCATCGATGGCGATGGCAGTTGAGAATTATTGGCCCCAAGGTAATGCATTAGACGGTGTGGTAATCACCCGGTATGGCCACGCCTTACCTTGCAAAAATATTCGTGTTATTCAAGCTGGCCACCCTGTGCCTGACGAAGCAGGTGAAGTAGCAGCGCAAGAAATTTTCGACCGGGTTGCCAATGCTGATCAAGACGAATTGGTAATCGTATTGATTTCTGGCGGCGGCTCTAGCCTGCTTAGTTTGCCTGCCGACGATATTCCGATGAGCGATTTAAAAGCGCTTACCCAAATGTTGCTGGCCAGCGGTGCGCCCATTCAGGATATGAATGTAGTGCGTAAACATTTGTCCCGTATTCAGGGTGGTCGATTAGCACAAGCTTCGCGTGCGAAGATTATTACCTTAGTGATTTCTGACGTTGTTGGCGATGACTTATCTGCGATTGCCTCTGGCCCCACCGTGGCTGATCCAAGTACCTATGCTGATGCGTGGGCAATTTTGCAAAAGTACAAAGTGCAGCCGCCCGAATCGATTCGCCTTCGGTTAGAACGTGGTGTGCAAGGGTTAGAGAGTGAAACCCCAAAGCCTGGAGATGCCTGCTTTTCAAAATGTGAAAGCTATTTGATTGCGACTGCGATGGCTAGTTTAGGTAGTGCGGCGCAGGTGTTTAAGAATGCTGAGTTCGATACCTTGGTGTTGGGCGATGATATTGAAGGCGAAGCCAGCGAGGTTGGGCAGGAATTTGCCAAGCGCTTGCCGATATATCAAGCGCAACGAGTCACTGGAAAGCCGTTGGCGGTAATCTCTGGAGGCGAATGCACTGTTACTTTGAAACCTCGAGCGTTCGGTACGGCCAAGGCGAGGGGCGGGCGCTGTAGCGAATTCTTGCTGGGGTTTGTGCAGGCCTTGCAGGACGCTACTTTGAACGCGTTTACTGGCACTGTATTTGGCCTAGCAGCAGATACTGACGGTATTGATGGCAGTGAAAGCAACGCTGGGGCTTTGATGACATCAACAACAGTGACCCGTGCGGCCGCTGCGGCATTGAGCGCTGCTGATCATTTAGCTGCCAATGATGCCTACGGCTACTTCGCAGCGCTAGATGATTTGGTAACGATTGGGCCGACGCTAACCAATGTGAATGATTATCGGGTTATTCTGTTGACTTAGAAAATATTAGCAATCCTATGAATGAACTAATAATTACCCAGCCAGACGATTGGCATTTACATCTACGTGACGGTGAAGCGTTACGAGCGGTAGTGCAAGCAAGCGCAGCTCAGTTTGCGCGTGCAGTAGTGATGCCGAACCTCAAGCCACCCGTCGTTACAGTGGCGCAAGCCAATGCCTATCGTGATCGAATTTTAAAAGCGCTACCTGCAGGCTCGACTTTCGAGCCTCTAATGACCTTATATTTGACCGATAACACTTCTTCTGAAGAGATCGCTAAGCTTTCGGATAGCCAGCACGTACATGCGGTGAAGTTGTACCCTGCAGGTGCAACGACTAATTCAAATGCAGGCGTGTCTGATTTGAAGAAAGCGGCCCCTGCCTTAGAGGCTATGCAGCGCTATGGTGTGCCGTTGTTAATTCATGGTGAAGTGACTGACCAAGAAGTTGATTTGTTTGATCGTGAGGCGATGTTTATCGATACCGTCTTGCAACCCCTACGTAAAGACTTTCCTGCGCTTAGGGTCGTCTTCGAGCATATTACAACCGAACAGGCTGCGCATTATGTTCGTGATGCAGATGATGGCATTGCTGCAACGATTACGGCGCAGCATTTGCTCTACAACCGCAACGCGATATTTAAAGGGGGCGTTCGGCCGCATTGGTATTGCCTGCCAGTGTTGAAGCGTGAAAAGCATCGGGCTGCGTTATTAGCTGCGGCGGTGAGCGGCAACCCCCGGTACTTCTTAGGCACCGATAGCGCGCCACATGCACAAAAGCTCAAAGAGCACGCGGCTGGTTGTGCTGGCTGCTATACGGCCCCACATGCGATGGAGCTTTATGCGGCTGCGTTTGAAATGGCAGATAAGCTCGATAAGTTAGAAGGTTTTGCGAGTTTCTTTGGCCCCGATTTTTATAAGCTGCCTAGAAATAAGAAAAAGGTTGTACTTCGAAGAGCACCTTGGCAAATACCTGGCAGCCTGCCGTTTCCTGGCGATGCGATTGTTCCTTTGGCCGCTGGCGAGCAGTTGAATTGGCGCTTGCAAGCGTAAATACTAAGGCTCCTTGGGACGATTACCTCGATGCGATTAAAGCAAAGCACTGCTTGCCTGAATCGCCTTTCGAGTTAACGACTCAGGATTACCTGCAACGTCTAAGCGAAGGTGCATCAACTGCGGGGCTGCGTAATCAACAGGGACTGCCAATCGAGTTTGTTGAAGCTTCGCCTTTAGGCGCAACCAGCTACGAAGCGATGATTTTCGAATCGGGTCGGGTGTCTACGCGTTTGCCAGAGCTAGGGGCACCTATCGACGTTGTTCATGATTACTTGAACGCGCTCATGTGGTTTGCTTGGCCGCGGACAAAAGCGGCCTTGAACGCAGCGCAATATCAAAGTGCTAATGCATTACCCGATTCGAATGTATCTGCCACGTCTCAGCGCGGTACTTATCGTGATCGGCTAACCTTGCTTGATGAAAGTGGTGTGGTGGTTGTTTGCACCGAAGCGATGGGCGCACTGTTTGCGGCACGCAGCTGGGCCTCGTTGTTTTTTGAAAATCGTAGCGCAATAGTAAATGGCGACTTTCAAGTGTTCGTGCTTGGTCATGGTTTGTTGCAACGGCTACAAGCACCTTTTAAATCGATTACCGCGCACGCTTGGGTTCTGCCCCTAGATTCGCTTTCAAACGTCGATGCCCAGATGGCCGCACGCCTTCCAACTTTGGGCCGCTCCCAGCCGTTGCCCGTCATGGGTATGCCGAACTGGCATCAGTCATGGTTTGAAGGTGTGCAAAACGCTGCGTTCTACAATGACCAAAATGTATTCCGAACACCCGCTTAAATTTGAAAGTCGACAATGAATATCTTGATTACTGGTGGCGCTGGCTTCTTAGGTCAACAATTGATTGCCAAGCTACTTGAAAAAGGCAGCTTAGATGCAGGCCGAGGCCAAGAGGCGATCTCGAGTATTACTTGCTTCGATCAGATTGTTGGTGCCATCTCGCATGCAAAAGTAAAAAATATCGCCGGTAATATTTCCTCATCACCGGAAGTCAACGCATTGGTGCAGCCCGATACCGGCGCAGTCATTCATTTGGCAGCGGTCGTGAGTGGTACCGCCGAAGCTGATTTTGACTTGGGTATGCGGGTGAATGTCGATGGCACGCGCTACTTACTTGAAGCTTGTCGCGCAATGGGGGCAACAACCGGCAAGCCAGTTCGCCTGTTGTTTTCAAGTTCGATAGCTGTGTTTGGTGGTACTTTGCCTGCGGTTGTCACCGACGCAACTGCTGCTACACCACAAGGTAGTTATGGCGTACAAAAATTGATTGGGGAGCAACTCGTACAAGACTACAGTCGCAAAGGATTTATCGATGGTAGGGCTGTTCGCGTGCCCACCGTCGTGGTTCGCCCCGGCAAACCAAATGGTGCCGCCTCTGGCTTTGCTTCAGGAATCATCCGTGAACCTTTGGGCGGCATTGATGCTGTGCTGCCAGTCGACCCAAAAACAAAGATGTGGATCGCTTCGCCCCGTGCAGTTGTCGGCATGTTTTTGCGCGCGCTCGAGCTAGCGCCCGACGCTTGGGGGTGGAGCCGAGTGCTCAACCTTCCCGGATTAGTGGCTTCGATGGAAGACGAGCTCGCCGCTTTGAAAGCGGTTGGCGGTGAAGCTGCGGTAGCAAGAGTAAAGTATCAGCCAGATGCCAAAATCGCCAAGTTGGTCGGTACCTGGGCGGCGCACTTTGATACCTCTCGAGCCAATGCAATGGGCTTTACGGCAGACAAAGATTTCGAATCGATTGTCCGGGCTTATGTGGCAGACAATTAGCGCGTTGCGCTCTGTCCTACGCCAAAAGGCGTAGATTTCTGATGTAGCGAAAAGGATGCGCTTGGTAAGATTTTCTTTGGTTATTAAAGGAAATTATTATGAACAGCATCATCTATATTGTCGGCCTAGTCGTAGTCATCGGTGCAGTGCTCGCTTTTTTCGGGTTTCGGTGAATGCACTGCTTTAAGCACTGTTTCTGATCGCGGCTTTCACCCGTTTTATTTCACCGTTTTGGTAACTTCTAACAGGCATTTAGTGCGAGCAAGGCCTTACTGCCGATTTTCTGATTCGAAGTTGTTGTTATCTATCTGAGGCTTCACGTAAATTTGTATTCCGAACGTATTTGTATCTTGGAGGGCTGGCTCAGAAATGCTACGCTTAGCAGACTAACTTCGCTTCAGTTAACCAAAGGAATTCAAAATGGCTAATTTTCCAAATAATCCGTTCGGCGACATCACCAAAATGCTTGAACAGTTCAAAGTGCCCGGTATTGATATGGCGGCCATTATTGAATCTGGGAAAAAGGACATTGCAGCGGTCGTTGAATCGAACAAGAAAGCGATGGAGGGCATGCAAGCCTTGGCCAAGAAGCAGACTGAAATGCTTACCAATGCCATGCAGGAAATTCAAAGCGCTAGCAAGAACCTAGGTGCCGATATCGCCAATCCCGCAAAGCAAACGGAGATGGCAAAAAAGGCTTATGAGAAAGCGCTGGCGGACATGAAAGTTCTCGCCGAGATCGGGCAAAAGGCTCAAGCGGATTCGTTGGCCATCATGACCAAGCGGGCGAGTGAGAATTTAGAGCAAATTAAGAAGCTAATGACCCCGAAGTAATTCGAGGCTTTCTAACGATTATTCGTTATGCATTATCGGTAGCGAATTTGTAATACAATAATCGTATACAAATTCGTAGGCGACCATGAACACTTCTACTCTTTCGTTTAGAGCCTCTCCAGAGTTTGCCGAAGAAACTCGGCAAATGGCGAGCGCTTTTAATATGAGTAGCTCTGACTATGTGCGCGACGCAGTTCGCGAAAAGAACGAGCGCTCATTGAAAGCGAGAATGGTTTTTTTGTCTAAGCAGCTTTCTTCCCAAAGTGCCGCTGAAAACAAGGCGATGAATTCTGCTGCGGAAGATGGCCTTGGCAAAAGTTAGAAGGGGGCAAGTTTGGGAGGTCGATTTCGAACCGCAAACTCATAAACAGGAGCCGGGTAAGAGAGGTCGACCGGCCTTAGTTATTCAAAGCGATGTTTTGAACGAAGCAGGCCATTCGACCATTATTGTTATTCCTTGCACAACGCAGGTATACCGAGATGATCAAGGTGATGGCTATCCTCTTCGAGTTTCACTTGGTCGAATAGGGGCGCAGAAAGTAGAGTCTGACCTTTTGATTGATCAAATTAGAGCTATTTCAAATGAGCGCTTACTGGGTGATAAGCCAATCGCAACGCTCGCTCGTCCGCACCTCAAACGGGCTCAGGACGCGCTTAGGGTGTTAATAAGCTAAGTTATTGCACCGTATTCCCAGCGTCTCAAATCACCTTGCTCGAAACACCATGCTGCCCACCTATGTGACTTCCGCTTTACCTGTGGAGTCATGGCCTGTTACAACTCTGTGGATTGCTGGAAAGCTCATGTCGCAAATTTCTTTGAAATTGGTTGGATGGGTACTCATGCATCATCGAAG
>JAYWIG010000062.1:0-4502 GCA_043789035.1 Betaproteobacteria bacterium | reverse complement strand
GTTCGATGCTCTGGAAGGTATGCTGGAGATGTCGCAGCGCAGGCCCCTAGTGTTTAATCTCAGCTTACATCCGTACTTGATTGGGCATGCCTTTAGACTGCAACCCTTCAAAGGTTTTTTGAAGCATCTTGCGGCGTTGCAAGATGACGTTTGGATCACTCACCCAGGGCAAATTGCTAACTATGCCTCGTCTCTACCTAAAGGTCATGTGCCTTCGTAATGACTACCTGCTGGCACCTATTACTTCCTTGGCTGCTAATTCATTGTGCTGCTGTGAAATGAACTCTTCATAAACGGCATCAGCGCCATCCAAGAATAGCTGTTTGGTGATTCCCGAGATGATTCGCGGAGCGGTATAACGGATATTGCTATTCGATGCAGCGCTCGGACCGAGGCTTAGTGTGGCGCCCCGAAAATTTGCAAATAACTTACTTACCCACGGGGCGGTGCCCGGCAGTTTCTCGGTAAACGCACCGTGCTGATCAAGGTATGGAAATTTTGCAAGGCGCGTATCGACTTCCGCCGCTGGGGGCTGGAAGCAATCTCCCCAGGTAGCAATGTGCGGGACGATTGCAGTTAACTCTGGCCGTTGCGAAAGATCGACCGTTAAACCAGTCCCCGCGATCACAAAATCATACTGAAGCGAGCCTTGCGGCGTGTCGACCTGAACCCCATTATGAAATGGACGAAGCGCTAACCAAGGTGTAGCTGGTCGCAGCTTAAAGCCAGGCATTTCAACGGCGCGTCGAAAGGTGGGTTCAGGGGGTGGTTGGCTAATATCCAGTAATCTTTTCATATACCGCCAACGCTGTAGGTTCGGCAATTCTGGGTAGTGGGCTAAAAAGCCGGCAAACTCCATCCAGCGCCTGGGGTTAGACAGCGGCAATGCGGAGCGCCTAAAGCAGATCTCCGCCTCAGCGGCACCAGCCTCAAGCGCCGCTGACGCGTTATCAAAGCTCGAAGCGCCAGCGCCAAGAATGCCGACTCGCTTTCCTTTTAAAGCACTAAAGTCGATGCTCGCATTGGTATGAGCATAAAGGTCTTCGGTTAAATGTTCGGTGAATATTGTGGGAATGACGCGCGTGCCGCTGCCTTCGGCCCCGGTGGCGAGAACAACTGTACGAGCCAGCACCGTTTGAGTATGCTCGCCGTGTTGAACATCGATTTCAAATAAACCATCCTCGCGAGGTGCTATTCGTAGTACCGCGTGCGCGGGACGCAAATCAATGCCTGTTACTTCGCGATGCCAGTTAAGGTAGGCCTGCCAGTCGGGTCGAGAAATTCGAAACAACTCCGCCCAAGCAGATGCTCCATATTTGGCCTCATAAAAGGCTCTAAAGGTAAGGCTGCCAATGCCTAGATCCGGCCCTGTTAAGTCTTTTGTAGTGCGCAACATAATCATGCGCGCGAACGTCATCCATGGGCCAGCAAAGCCGTCCAAGTTGGCATCAAATACAACTACATGATCTACCTTCTCACGTGCCAACCCGAAGGCGATAGTTTGACCAAATTGGCCGCCGCCGATAATGGCGCAATTAAGTACTTTGGAATCGGCAGAGACTGGCCTGACCCAGGGCTTATCGGGATAAGAAAGGCATTCAAGGTCATGCGCAATTCTATTACGAAGTGCCGCCAGACCTAAAGGCGGCTCATTCCCTCCGCCAACGGGTTGGCTCACATGCTGGCTCATCGGTTTGTCTCCTGATTACTACCGGGTAGGGTCACAATTTATCTAAGCAATGACCGTGCCAAGCTCGGCGAATGGCATGTTTTTTGCTTGCTCTTTACTTGTTATCTGCTGCCGGCTGCCCATACTGTTTCACGAGTTGTGATGCTTGTTTTAGATAAGTGCGCCAAATGGCTAATAGGTTTTTCAGCTTGGTGTTCGTAAAAATGGCAATGCAACGAAATTGAGGAGTTAAAAGTGGATCAACCGCACAGCGAGGCACTTCGAGCATTAACCCGGCAAGTACAACAAGATCTAGCCTTGCTAGCCTATCCAAACCGATCTTGGGTATTGCCGCCGACTGATAGCGAAGGCCAAGAGGATGTTTTCAACGTTGTGATCGTCGGCGGTGGGCAGGCGGGTTTATCAACCGCTTTGGCGCTGCGCCGTGAAGGGGTCGAACGCGTGCTGATCATTGACAGCCAGCCCGAAGGTAAAGAGGGCGTGTGGGATACGTTTGCTCGTATGACCCATCTTCGGACGCCCAAGTTCACAGTCGGCATTGAAGGTGGCATTGCCAATCTTTCAGCGCCGGCCTTTTATAAAGCAGCCTACGGTGACGAAGCATGGGCGCGAATCGACCGTATTGAACGCCCTAGATGGATGGCGTTCTTACGCTGGTTTCGTGAGGTGACGGGCTTACAAGTTCTCAACAATAATTCCTGCACAAGCCTTTCTAAGCACGGCAACTTAATTGCATTAACCGTCGACGCAATGACTGAGTCTGATGGCGCAAGTTCCGATATGCCACAAACCCGAACGTTGCTTGCTAGGCATGTCGTTTTAACGACGGGTTTTGACGGATGTGGACAATGGAAAATACCAGAGCATATTGCATCCTCGGTGTCTCCGGCGCGCTTAAATCATTCCAATGAGCCTATAGATTTTGCCGCACTTGCCGGTAAGCGTGTCGGCATTCTTGGGCACGGCGCTTCGGCATTTGATAACGCCTGCGTGGTTTTAGAGCACGGTGCCAGTTCGGTCGACTTATGCTTTCGTCGTCAGCAGATTCCAACCATAAATCCGCATCGCCGATTAGAATTTTCTGGCTTCCTGAAACATTTCTATGAATTGGATGATCTCACCCGGTGGCGCACCAATCGATTCTTCGAAGTGCAGGATCAACCACCAACACAGAATGGATGGGACCGCGCACATAGCTATAAACAATTTAAGGTTCATGCAGGATCGCCCTGGATAAAACTTCAAGATGATGGACAAGTTGTGCACGTGCAAACTCCAAACGCACAGTTTGAATTTGACCATTTGATATGTGCGACTGGGGCCGTAGTTGACTTTGCCGCTCGTGGCGAGCTCAGGACATTGGGACCTTTAGTGCAACGCTGGCACCATAGGTTTACTCCGCCGGCGGATTTGCAAAGTACCAGCCTTGGTGATCATCCTTATCTAGGCCCTGGCTTTGAATATCTGCCGCTTGATTCAAAGAATGACGCTTGGGTGCGACGGGTTAAGGCATTTAATTTTTCATCGATCGTGAGCATGGGGCCGCACACTACCTCTGCCAGTGGCCATAAATATTCTGTGCCGCGCTTGGTCAACGGAATAACCGCTGCACTGATGGCCGAACAGGCAGAAGCGCTGCTGCCTGCGTTAGAGGCCTACGATGAGGTGGAACTGCGCCCGGTTATAGCACGCACAGAGATAGAACTACCTGGCTTAGTGGTTGCAAGGTGAGCCAGCAATTGGTAACTGTGCTCGGCGTTGGGCAGTTAGGTTTGCCAATTTCCATAGCGCTCGCCAAATCAGGCAATCAAGTGACTGTTGTTGATAAGGATGAAGTGCGTCAGTCTTTAGCGGCTGGTCACGGTTTGCAAACTCTTTCGAAAAAAGCATCCGGCAAGGTGAGGTTAAGTTTCGAACCATTGAAATGGCTGATTACCGTTCTGCCAGATGACGAAACGTTCGCAGCCGCTGTTCACGGCGATAGCCTATTGATGGAAGGCGGGTTCATCGATCAAATGGGCCTTGGTAGTGTGCATATTTGCATTGGCACCATTGGCATTGCGCAGGCAAAAGCAACCGCCAAAATTCATCAGGCTCGCGGTCAATATTTTATTGCGGCTCCTGTTTTTGGGAGGCCGGACGAGGCGTGGGCATGCGACCTTACAGCCTTGTTTGGTTTGCCTGATGACTTGCCCGAATCTTTGAAATCTGAGGCACTTTTGCTATTAGGTTCTTTTGCGCCTCGAATACATCCACTCAATTCTCCGGAAGCGGCGTTTGCAGTAAAGTTGGCTGGCAATCTTTTAATTGCCAGCGCAATTGCGTCGATGACGGAGGCATTCGGTTTGGCTCAAAACTATGGTGCAAGTGCCGCTGACGTACAAAAGATTATTACCGGCAAACTCTTCAAAGGCCCAGTTTATGAAGGTGTCGGCCGAGTAGTTGCCGAGGCCTGCCAGATGACGAAAACGACGAAACCTACCGATAGTGATGGAACTAATGAAGGTACGCCCGGGTTCACCGTGCGTCTGGGCTTGAAAGACTTATCGTTAGCTCAAGCAGCCGCGCAGGGCATCAGCATGGAGCTGCAACTGGCAACTGCCGTGCAAAAGCAATTTCAATGCGCTGCTGAGCGCGGCTACTCGAATCGCGATTGGGCGGAACTACCCGCCTTTTTACCAAATCATTTTTCTCCGGAGCTCGACCCTAATGAGTTTGTTTGACCCCACTCTTTACTTTGATGTTCGTAAACCGTTGGATGAAGCCAGCGGTTTGCCACCGGCTTGTTACTTTGATGAAACTTTTTATAAGC
>JAYWIG010000061.1:0-4508 GCA_043789035.1 Betaproteobacteria bacterium | reverse complement strand
ACGCTTGAATCAAATTTAGCCGACTATGTGAATTGAGATGCAAATCAAATACATCAGAATTGCTTGTTCGGAAGGTGGAGGTAAAAAGTGTTAACCCGCGCGCCCGGGTTTCGGGCTTCGGGGTTTTGAATTCTGCAACGATAACCACAGTTGCTTTGCCGATAACAAAGCGTGGGTCCTGATTAGGAGTCCTCTTCACACCTCGAGTGATCATTAAACGGATGTGTGCTCCGTCGGTCATACGATTGCGCTCAAGGGTAGCAAACAAAGCTCGCTTAATGTCATCTCGCCCCATCCCGATATCAAGTGCAATTGATTTGGCACCTTCAAATAGCCGGTCTAAATGAGCGTCTAAGCAAATGAGCGTTCATTCACTAAACGCAAGCCCTCCCAAATACCGTCGCCCAGAACAAAGCCGCTGTCAAACACAGAAACACTTGCTTTGTTCCGTGGGAAAAATACGCCGTTGACATAAACTTCTACTGCTTCATTGCGTGTGCCTGGTAAATCGCCTTGGGCACTGCCTGAGCTTTGAGTTTGGGCCGTGGAAATCTCAATCCTAAAAACGAAATTCGTTATGTCGCGCCAAAAAGGCTTGCGTGCGTGGTTGTTGCGGGTTTTTCAACACCTCGTCAGGTGTGCCGGATTCGTGTATAACACCATCTGCGAGAAAGAGAATACGGCTTGCAAAATGGTAGGCGAATCCTAGTTCGTGCGTCACGAGCAGCATTGTCCGTCCTTCTTGCGCAAGCATGCGAATAACGCTTAACACTTCGCCGACCAGCTCGGGGTCTAGCGCAGAAGTGGGTTCGTCGAAAAGCATGATTTGAGGCTCGAGAGCTAAGGCGCGCGCGATCGCGACCCGCTGCTTTTGTCCTCCAGATAATCGTGATGGGTAGACGTCGGCTTTGTCTTGTAACCCAACCAAAGCAAGCTGATTCATTGCTTGAGATTGGGCCTGGGCTTTGCTCAGACCACGCACGGTGAGAAGACCTTCCATCACATTTTCGATGGATGTCATATGCGGGAAGAGATTAAACTGTTGAAAAACCATCCCGACTCTTTGTCGAACCTTCGTGAGTTGTGTTTGGGTATATGTTCTCTCGGCTTTGCCTCTACGAATGGTCTCGACGCCAATTTGTTCGCCTGCAATCTCTATATTGCCGCTGGATGGAATTTCCATAAAATTCAAGCACCGAAGAAATGTGCTTTTTCCTGAGCCAGAGGCACCTAGGATCGCAATGCGTTCGCCTTGCGCAACATTTAAATCAATGCCTTTGAGTACGTCTAACTCGCCAAAGCGTTTGTGTAGGTTGTGTACCCGCAGCAGCGGCGAGCTATGTGAAGTTGAATAAGCCGCTAATCTGATTTCTTAAGCCTGCGTTCGAGAACATAGGTAGCTTGTACCAATGGGTACAACACCGCGAAGAAAATTAATGCTACAACCGTGTAGGTCTCAATTGGATTAAAGTTTAGCGATGCGATCAGTTTGCCTTGCTGCAGAAGTTCTACATAGGCGACTGCTGAAGCGAGTGTAGACATTTTAAAAATCTCAATGCTGCGGTTGGTCAGCGCCGGCACCATACGCTTTATAGCTTGAGGCAAAACGATACGCCGCATGGCTTGCGATTGCGTCATTCCCAAAGCGCGAGCTCCTTCCCACTGTCCGTTTTCTATCGATTGAATGCCGGCACGAAAAATTTCACTTGAGAATGCAGCTGAATTCAGTGAAATCCCCAGCGTCGCCGCTATCAGCGGGCTTACCTCAAAAGGAGCCAACATTGGCAGCGCGAAGTAAAACCACAATATCTGAACCAATACGGGTGTGTTTCTGAAAAACTCAACAAAAATTCTCGATAAGCCTAAAACTAAACGATTGCCTGAATATCGAACAAGCGCTATCAGTAGCCCTAGACTGAGGCCGAGGACCAGACAAATTGCGAAAATTTTTAGTGTGCCCAAAGCGCCTAGCAATAGCGCATCTGTGTTGTTCCAGACTGATGAGAAATCCCAACGATAGTTCATCGCGCTTTCAATTCACCATGGTTTCGCCGGAGACCGCCAAACGCTTTTCAATTCGATGCACAAACCAACTTGCAACGGTGATAATCGTGAAATAGATGAGTGCCACGACGGTAAACACCTCGAGAGGTCGAAAGGTTTTTTGAGCGAGTTCATTGGCTTGAAATAAAAGATCAGCATAGGACACTGTTGCCACTAACGTTGTTGTTTTCATCAATTCGATAGAACGCTCCATGAATGCCGGAATCATTCTTTTGATGGCTTGCGGCAGAATGATTCGGCGCATGGCTTGTTTGCTATCCATACCGATGGCATGTGCTGCTTCCCATTGGCCTTTGTCAATCGACACGATACCGCCGCGAAATACCTCCGCGAAAAATGCCGCCGACTGTAAAGAGAAAGTCAGCGATGCTGCTAAAAATGGTGTCATTTCAACTCGGATCAGGATGGGCAGCGCAAAGAAAAACCAAAACAGTTGTACCAGCGGAGGCGTGGTCCGGAAGAATTCAATGAAAAACCCCGCAGGCCATGATAAGTAGCGTTGCTTGGACAATCGTAAGAGTGCAAGGCCTAAGCCTAGCGGGACGCCACAAAAAAGCGCCGTGCTAGTCACTTTGAGGGTGTTGACTAGCCCCTCAAATAACATACCTGAGTTTGCCAATACCGGCGAAAAATCCCAGCTGTACAAGGAGTAGTCTCTTTACCTCAAAAACTTACAATCGCTCTTTCAAAACTGGGGGCATCGTCTTAGGGTCAAGTCCAAACCCAACTAAAAACTCTTCATACCATTTTTGCGTTTGCCCGTTCTTGTAATAAGTTGCGAAGGCGTTATCGACAAAGTCTAAGAATGCCTTGTCGTCTTTACGTATAGCGGCGCTTGAAGGTTGTGACAGCACAGGGGTGGGAACCACAATTTTCCCACTGCCGAGTTTTTGGCGAACAGCGAGTAGAGGAGGATGGAATAAACAAACTGCGTCAACTCGTCCCGACTGGAATGCGGCAATCGCTTCAGCGTTTCCTGGGAAGCGTTGGATAGTGGCTTTGGCTACGTTCTCAGTTAGGTACTTATCCATACTGCTTGCCTGTGGTACGGCTATTCGAACACTAGGCTGATTAAGGTCCGACCACTTGCTTACAGCCAGATCATCTCTGGCAAGCACGGCCATCGAGTAATACAGCAATGGTGCTTTTGGAAAATCAACTGCTTGTGCCCGCTCCGGCGTAGCGTCCATCATGTACATGATGTCAATTTTATTACTTTGTAAAGCTGCGATAGCCGTACCCCAAGTCACTTCGACGGCTTCAAACTTTACGCTAAGTGCTGTCGCCATGGCTTTGCCGATTGAGACGCCTACACCTGATGACCAATCACCGGTTTTCGGATCCTTGGAATACCAAGGTGGCGCTTGGGTAACGCCAACACGCAAGCTACCACGCTGCTTGATCGTATCAAGGGTTGCAGTATTTTGAGAAAACGCCAGGTTTGGCAGTGCCAATCCAAGGGTGCTAGCGGCCATTGCAGATAAAGAGATTCGACGATCAATGTTCATTGACATACTCCTGATTTAGGTAATAACAGACGATAAATGCGGGGGCGGGATCGACAAGAACTGTTCAGTCAGTTCCGCGCCTAAGCCCATATGTTTTGATACTTCTTGAAGCATGGCGGGCAGGCTATTTCCAAGTGCTAATTCAACATAGTTGTTGTGGCCATCTCGCTTTGGTCCGAGGCTGCCATGGGCGCGGTGGTGCGCTGCCCAATACAGCTGCAAGCGGCCACTGAGCCCGAACCACATGCGCTGTAATATGCGATGTTCACTGGCCTCATAAATCAAGCCGTGCAAGTTTAGTTCTGCAAGAATGCAGCCGCTTTCATCACCTTCGTCGATCAACGCCGTAAGTACCTTATGGCGCTTGCGTAGTTCTTGTGCGAAATCGGCATTGCGTTTACTCCAAGCTTGTTCGAACGCAAAGCGTTCAAGGCTAATGCGTATTGAGTAAATTTCTCGAACGTCATGCACTGACAATGAAGTGACATAGGTGCCCGTATAGGGCACGGTGACCAGTAATCCTTCCTCGACGAGTTGCCGCAACGCCTCTCGTAACGGGCCTCGACTGACGTTAAATTTTTCCGCCAAGGTGGTTTCAATAATGGCCGACCCGGGGGTAATTTCACCTTGCAAAATTGCTCCTCGTAGTCGATCGGCGATGTGCTGCCGAAAAGTGCGTTTCGGTAGGTGATCTATGCGTAAAGCTGCCGGACTAGTCTGTCGGGAAGGTTGTGGGATAGTGGCGTTTTGCATTGTTAATAATCGATTGTTGACAATATATATATTAGCCTGAGAGGGTGCGCAAGGCCCATCAGATTCGGCCGCTCCGTCGCCTAGCTGTAAGCGTCCGGGCAAGTCATCTTCCACATTGATTTGATTCGGTTCAAGATCGCGTTTTTACAAAACCATGAGAACCGATCAGATGAGTGAAGAAGT
>JAYWIG010000060.1:0-4520 GCA_043789035.1 Betaproteobacteria bacterium | reverse complement strand
AGAGGCGAAAGCTGCGATTGAAAAAGCTCATCAAGCTGGCATTCGCATCATTATGATCACTGGCGACCATCCGCTGACTGCACAGCGTATCGCCGCAGATTTGGGCATTTTTAATGGCAATTCTGACGAAGGTAAAAAGGTACTAACAGGGCTAGAGCTTGACAAGCTAAGCGGGCCTGATTTTCATATTGCAGTAAAAAAGACTTCTGTTTTCGCAAGGGTGACACCCGCGCACAAACTCCGCATAGTGGCCGCACTTCAAGCCGACGGAAAAATAGTCGCAATGACGGGTGACGGCGTTAACGACGCTCCCGCGCTCAAACTAGCGAACATTGGTGTAGCCATGGGCATCACCGGAACCGAGGTTACCAAAGAAGCCTCAAAGATGATTCTTGTCGACGATAACTTCGCAACGATTATTGAAGCGGTTCGGGAAGGTAGAGCCATCTTAGACAATATAAGAAAATTTTTACGCTATTTATTGTGCTCAAACATGGGTGAGGTACTAACCGTTTTTCTAGGTGTTGCTGGGGCAAGTGTCATCGGTTTAAAGGCAGAGGGCGAAGCGGTAGCGCTTCCGTTGCTTGCCACTCAATTGTTATGGATTAACTTAATCACTGATTCGGCGCCAGCGCTGGCAATGGGAATCGACCCGCCAAGCACTGGCCTTATGAACAAAAAGCCGCGCCAACTAACCGAACGCCTTATCGATAAAGCGATGTGGATTGATGTGATTCAAACTGGCCTCGTCATTGCATTGGTCTCGCTACTAACCCTCGACTACTATCTACCCGGTGGATTGATAGAAGGAAGCGACAATCTCGCGACGGCTCGAACAGCAGCTTTCACCGTACTTGTTTTTACCAGTCTATTTACTTGCTTTACTTCCCGATCAGAAATTGAAAGCGCCTTCGTCGGCATTTTTACAAACCATTGGCTGTGGGCCGCAGTAAGCCTATCGCTTATTTTGCAAGTAGCTGTCGTCCATGTGTCATTCCTGAATACGGCCTTTGGAACGGCGCCACTCTCGATCAACCAATGGGCAATGTGCGCATTAATGGCAAGTGCAGTGCTTTGGTTTAGTGAGCTACGAAAACTTTCTATGCGCATGTCACCACCAGCCCATGCTTAACGATAAAACTGCGCACACGCTCATGGCCACGACCGCTGAGCTTGTCGCCCAGCACAAAGGCCTGCTCGCGATGGATGAGAGCAATCAAACTTGCAACAAACGGTTTGAACTTCTCGGCATCGCTGCCAATGAAGAAAATCGTCGAGCATGGCGTGAGTTGATTCTCACTACGCCAACGCTGAATAAACATATCAGCGGCGTGATTCTTTATGACGAGACTATACGCCAGCAAACGCGAGATGGTTATCCGTTCTCAAAAGTCATTACCGAGCCTGGAATACTTCTCGGTATCAAGGTGGATACCGGTGCGAAAGAAATGGCTGGCCATAGTGGTGAGAAAATCACCGAAGGGCTGGACGGCTTGCGTGAGCGAATCTAGGAGTACGCACAAGTCGGCGCACGATTTGCTAAGTGGCGAGCAGTGATAGCTATAGGAGAGGGAATTCCCAGCGGTGCGTGTATCGCCGCCAACGCGAGCGCCCTTGCCCGCTATGCCGCCCTGTGCCAAGAGGCTAACATCGTGCCGATTATTGAGCCAGAAGTACTGATGAACGGTGCACATTCTCTAGCCCAATGTGCAAGCGTCACAGAAGCAGTTTTGCGCGAAGTTTTCAACCAACTTTCCATACAAGGCGTCATGCTTGAAGCAATGATCTTAAAGCCGAATATGGTGCTTGCTGGGTTCGACAACGTAGCGAAGGTGACTGTCGATGAAGAGGCAGACGCAACCGTCAGGTGCTTATTGAGAGTGGTGCCTGCTGCGGTTCTTGGCATCGCATTTCTCTCTGGGAGGTCAATCCGGTGAGCAAGCATCGCAGCGCTTGAATATGATGAATGCCAAATTTAGGTCTCGGCTACCCTGGGCATTAACCTTCTCATTCTCAAGAGCGATTCAACAAAAGGCATTAGAAATCTGGCAGGGTAAAGACTCTAATCGAGTAGCGGCACAAAGCGAAATTCTTTTTCGCGCGAGATGCAATCACACAGCACGCCTAGGCATATACACAGACACGATGGAGCGAATGTACGCTCTCACACAGACATCGTCTCTTGACTAAAGCAACCTTAATGGTCGACAACAAACTTATTGAAAGAATACAAATGAATCAACAAACAGCTCCACACGATGCAGTAGTCGCAGTATTTACTAGGCATCAGGACGCCGAGGCCGCGGTACGCAAACTGGCCAGTAGCGGCTTAGACATGGAACATTTTAGTATCGTCGGCAAGGGCTACCATTCCGAAGAGAAAGTGATTGGTTTTTACAACCTAGGGGATCGAGTCAAATTCTGGGGCAAAAACGGCGCGTTCTGGGGTGGAATATGGAGCTTGTTTTTCGGCGGCGTATTTTTAACCGTACCGCTGCTTGGTTCCGTCATGGTGCTAGGGCACTTAGCGGCGATCATTGTTGCCGCCATAGAAGGTGCGGTTGTATTCGGTGGCCTCAGCGCACTTGGCGCGGCGCTGTTTAGCATCGGCATACCGAAAGATAGCGTCATCCAATACGAGCAGGCCGTTAAAACAGATGGCTACTTGGTAGTCGCGCACGGATCGGCAGAAGAAATGGCTAAATGCAAAACCATCCTTGACCTACACTCACCAGCAGGCGTCGATGTGCACGTGAAGGTACAGAACCAATCTAACGAGCAGGCAGGGCCTTTTTGAGTTTCTCGGCATACAGGTCTTGCCTCGTCAATGGCAAGCGTCCGCGGCCAACCGTACGCTTGCTAGCTAACACTTGGTAAACACCGATTTCACCAGATTCGAATTCCAGCGCACAGGCCGCCATGTACAAGCGCCAAACACGGTAAGTTGGTTCAGTGACGTATTGCAATGCTTTATCGTGATTGCGTTCTAATCGACTAACCCAGTGTCTTAACGTAAGCGCGTAGTGAGGGCGCAATGCCTCGACATCAGCGATCTCGAATTGGGCCCGCTCCATGTCGCGTTGAATATTACTTACTGTATCGAGCTGGCCATCGGGGAATACATAACGATTAATAAATTCCGTAGAACTAGTTAGTTCCCATCCTTCTACGTCATGTGTAATACCGTGGTTTAGAAACAGACCAAACGGCTTAAGCATCCTGTGGACTGTTGAAAAATACGTCGGTAAGTTCTTTAATCCAACATGTTCAAACATGCCGACGCTGGCTATTTTGTCGTAAATCGATTCGCCGATCAGATCACGATAATCCCTGAGCTCAACCGTGACAGAATCTTGTCGTCCCGCCTCCGCAATACGCTGGCGTGCTAGATCTAATTGACGCTCGCTCAATGTAATACCGTGAGCACGAACGCCATAGTTTTTCGCCGCATGTATGACGAGCGCGCCCCAGCCGCAACCGATATCGAGAAAATGATCTCCTTTTGTTAATCGCAACTTGCGACAAATATGATCAAGCTTAGCCCACTGGGCCTGCTCCAAAGTATCCTCAGGATGTTCAAAATAGGCACAAGAATAGACCATCGCTTCGTCTAGCCACAGAGCATAAAAGTCATTCGATACGTCGTAGTGAAATTCAATCGCGGAGCGATTCTCAGACTTAGAATGAGCCTTCACTGCACTGCCGTGCAGTTGCTCGGACGGCTTCTTGAACTCAACTTGTCTGGGGTCTAATTCGTTGGACGCAACCAGCCGCATCGCGCTGAGTACGGTCGCACAGCGATCTCGCACACTTAGCCGAATGTTGTTCAGGTGATCCTTCAAACTAAGGGCGGCAAAGATATCCCCCTCAACATCGAGATCGCCTCGAAAGTATGCCTCAGCAAGTCGCAAGCGATCTCGACCGAAAACCATCGCGCCTATCACCTTAGGGTTACGACATACCAACGTAAAACGCGGCTCTTTAGCATCAGCCGTTGGAGTGCCTAACCGCAATGTAATGCCACTCCATAGCCTGAGGGGTAGAACGCCATTAAAACTACGGAAGACTCGACTCAACAAGGCGGCAGTTTGTTCTGTGCGCGGAGTGGTAATAGCGTTAGTTTTCATACTCATGTCGCCCTATTTTAAATGGCTCGTAATTACCAAATACTACTCACAAATAACTCGCATAAATGTAGGACGAAACCCCAACTACATGATAAGAAATATTGGGTTCGCCAGCGTACAGACTGAGCAATGCTGTTCGCGTTTTACTGTATTCACCTAAGGGAACCCAAAGGAAACCATATGCCTTCCACCGAATGGACGCCGAAGCGAAAACGTCAATACCAACATATTAAAGATAGTCTCCTCGATCGAGGCGAGCCAGTACTTCTCGCAGAAGAAATCGCTGCTCGGACGGTTAACAAAGAACGCGCCCAACACGGTGAATCTGTTACCGCTAGCGCATCTTCTATGAATGACATCTCGTCAAGTCGACGTGGCGGTTTAAGGTCACAT
>JAYWIG010000059.1:0-4554 GCA_043789035.1 Betaproteobacteria bacterium | reverse complement strand
AAATCTTAGTGTTTGATTTGATTCTGTAGCGGTAAGCTGCGCTCGGCAAGTCGAACAAATAGCGCAGCGCCTAGCGGCAAAATTGCATCGTTGAAATCGTAACGCGTATTGTGCAAGAAGCAACCGCTTTCCATGCCGCCTTGGCCGATACGGAAATACGCACCGGGTTTATGTTGGAGCATAAACGAGAAATCTTCTGCGCCCATACTTGGGTCGAGATTTGGAATAACGTTATCTACGCCTACAAGTTCCTGCGCGACACTCAACCCAAAAGCGGCTTCAGCTTCTGAATTAATTGTGGCTGGATAAATGCGTTGGTAGGTGAGCCTTGCAGTCGCGCCGAACGCCGTGGCGATGGATTCAACTAGCGCCCGCAGCTTCGTCTCAATCAGGTCTTGCGTTGAGGCTTTAAAGGTGCGTACTGTTCCAACTAGCTTAGCTTTACCTGGAATAACGCTCATTGCGTTTAGGTTGCCTGATTCGATAGCACATAAACTCACCACCGCCGAATCAATAGGGCTGACTGATCGAGAAACAATACTTTGAGCCGCAGTGATGATGTGCGCTGCAACTAGAACAGGATCGATTGCTTGATAGGCGTGGGCACCATGACCGCCTTCGCCTTCGATATCAATTTCAATTCGATCTGCTGCTGCCATCACCGGGCCAGAGCGTACTGCAAATTGGCCAACCGGCAGGCCTGGCCAATTGTGCATTGCATAAACAGCGTCGCAGGGGAAGCGGGTAAACAGGCCATCTTCGATCATGGCCTTCGCACCGGCATAGCCTTCTTCACCGGGTTGAAAAATACAATACACTGTGCCGGCAAAATCGCGCGTAGTTGCTAAGTGGCGCGCGGCGCCCAGTAACATGGTCGTATGGCCATCATGACCGCAGCCGTGCATTAAGCCTTTTTTTAACGACTTATGTGCAAACTCGTTATCTTCTTGCATCGGCAAAGCATCCATATCGGCGCGTAACCCTATGCACTTATACGTCTGGGTAGAAGATGCTTTTTCATTGCCATGAATCACAGCGACGATGCCGGTTTTGCCGACGCCGCGATGAATTTCATCGACACCAAAACGTGCCAGTTGCTTGGCTACTAATTCAGCAGTGAAATGTTCCTCAAAACCCAGCTCTGGGTTCTGATGCAACTCGTGCCGCACCGATGTTAAATCTGAGTGATAAGCACGCAATGCAGTAACAGAAGGGTGATTGCCTAAATATGACATATTTGAAGAAGTGGTTTTAGTGCTGGGCGCGAAGTCGAGGGTCGACTGCAAAATAAAGTAAATCGACGATGAGATTAATCACGACGAAAACCAAAGCGATTAAACAAAGGTAGGCCGACATAATTGGGATGTCAGCGGTAGCTACCGCCTGAATAAAAAGCAGACCAGTACCTGGCCATTGGAATACCGTTTCAGTAATCAAAGCAAAGGCGATGATGGCACCAATTTGCAAACCCGCAATGGTGATGACCGGCACAAGCGTGTTCTTTAGTGCGTGTCCAAAGTGAACGGCTCTATCGCTTAAGCCGCGCGCTTTGGCAAACTTGATGTAGTCGGTGCGCAGCACTTCGAGCATTTCGGAGCGCACTAGACGCATAATGAGGGTGAGCTGAAAAAGGCATAAGGTAATCGAGGGCAACACTAAATGTTTTAAGCCGTCTATGGTGAAGAACCCCGAAGTCCAAGCGCCTATTTCGATTACTTCGCCACGCCCGTAAGAGGGCAACCACTTTAGCCCCACGGCGAACACCAATATCAGCAAAATACCGATCAGAAATGTCGGCAGTGACACGCCGATAAGTGACACTCCCAAAAGAATATTCGACAACACGCCTCCACGCTTCAACGCTGTATAGACGCCCATAGGTATACCAATGGCCAGTGCGAGCACAGCAGCAGCAAACGATAGTTCTAATGTCGCCGGAATACGTTCTTTAAGCAGGGTCGATACTTTTCTACCTTGACGATAGGAAATGCCGAATTCACCTTGCACCGCGTTTTCAACAAACTTCGCGAACTGCACGTAAAACGGTTTGTCCAAGCCTAAATCTTGACGTAAGGATTGAATTTCCGCTGGCGTTGCATCTTGCCCAACCATGGCAAGCACAGGGTCGCCAACAAATTGAAATAATGAAAAGGCGATGAAGCCAACCACCAGCATGACTGCAAGAGCTTGCATCAACCGACGAATAACGAACGCGAGCATGCTGGACCTAAAACGCCAAATTTATTTAGCGGCGCTTTGAGCAAACCATTTCTCCGCGAGGCGAACCCAATAGGTTGAGCCTAACGGAATGAGGTCGTCATTAAAGTCATAGTTAGGGTTGTGTAGAACACAAGGGCCTAAGCCGTGGCCGTTAACCCTATGGGTACCTTCGCCATTGCCAATCATTACATAAGAGCCGGGCTTTTCTAGTAAGAAAAAGGCGAAGTCCTCCGCCCCCATCGTAGGTTCGAAATCTTCGACGTTCGCAGCGCCGACGATGTCTTCCATGACATTGGCGCAAAAAGCGGTTTCCTCTGGATGATTCACAGTGGGCGGGTAATTTCGGACGAATTCGAAATCGCATTCGCAATTGAAGGCCGCTGCTGTGTGCTTAGCAATTTCGCCCATACGCTTTTCGATGAGGTCAATGGCCGCGACGGTGAAAGTTCTTACTGTGCCTTGAATTTCGGCATTATCTGGCACTACGTTAGTAGCCTCACCCGTGTGAATCATGGTGACCGAAAGTACTGCTTGTTCGGCCGGGTTTTTGTTGCGGGTGACGATGGTTTGAAATGCTTGCACCATTTGGCAGGCCACCGGCACGGGGTCTATACCCGTATGCGGCAGTGCAGCATGAGAGCCTTTGCCGCGAATGGTGATTTTGAATTCGTTGCTCGAACCCATCACAGGGCCTGCCCTAACGCCGAAGGTACCTAGTTTTGAGCCGGGCCAGTTATGCATGCCGAAAATAGCGTCCATCGGGAATTTTTCGAAAATTCCATCTTTAATCATTTCGCGAGCACCGCCACCACCTTCTTCCGCAGGCTGAAATACGAGGTAAACCGTACCGTCGAAATTGCGATGTTTGGCAAAGTGCTTGGCTGCACCAAGCAGCATGGCAGTATGGCCATCATGGCCGCAGGCATGCATGCGGCCCTCGAATTTACTGGCATGATCGAATTTGTTATGTTCGGCCATCGGCAAAGCATCCATATCGGCACGCAGGCCGATGGCGCGATTCGAAGTGCCAGACTTAATGATCCCAACTACCCCTGTTTTACCAAGGCCACGATGGATGGGAATGCCCCAATCAGTGAGCTTTTTTGCCACTAAGTCGCTGGTGCGGAATTCTTCAAATTTTAATTCGGGATGCGCGTGAATGTCGCGGCGAAGCGCGGTAATTTCAGCGTGGGCGCCAACAAGTTCGTCGATTAATTTCATGATTTATCAGTTGTTGCAATACGCGCGTGACGCGGATTATGTAAGAAAATTGAATAATTTGATAGGGTAGCATTTTGTCTGCATCATCGCCGTAATTGTCGTAATACAAGGTATTCATGAATCAAATCTCAAAGACTGAACAATCACATCTAGTTCGTGCTGTCTGCCCCCATGATTGTCCTGACACGTGCGCGATGTTAGTAACTGTCGAAAATGGCGTTGCAACTAAAGTACATGGCAATCCAAACCACCCACCCACCGCGGGAGTTCTGTGTGCGAAAGTTTCGCGCTATACAGAAAGAACCTACCACCCAGATCGATTGCTGGTACCTAAGCGCAGGGTAGGCAAAAAAGGGGAAGGGCGATTTGAGGATGTCAGCTGGGAAACTGCCATTACTGAGATTGCTGCAACGTTGAAACAAATTGCTGCACGAAAGCCCGAAGCAATTCTTCCCTACAGCTATGCCGGTACGATGGGCTACGTACAAAGCGAAGGTATGGCGCAGCGGTTTTTTCACCGGCTCGGGGCTTCGCAACTGGATAGAACGATTTGCTCTTCCGCTGGCTCGGTCGCGCTTGGTTACACGGTAGGCGCCAAGGTCGGAATGGATGTTGAGAATTTTGTCGATTCGAAGTTGATTTTGATTTGGGGGTCGAACCCGATTACTTCGTCGGTGCATTTTTGGTCCTTAGCGCAAGAAGCTAAGCGGCGTGGTGCGAAATTAATTGCGATTGACCCGTACAAATCCGATACGGCGATGAAGTGCCATGAGCATATCGCCATCAAACCAGGCACCGATGCAGCGCTGGCGCTAGGCGTCGCACAACAACTCATTGCCAATGGTTGGCTGGATCAAGACTACATTCAGGAGCACTGCCTCGGGTTTGCTGAATTTGCCGAGCGAGCCGCTCAATATCCACCTGAAAAAGTCGCTCTAATTTGTGGCATCGATGCTCAAGTGGTGCGTGGATTAGCAGAGCAATATGCCAGCATAAAGCCCGCTGCGATTCGATTGAATTACGGGCTACAACGCACAAGAGGCGGTGGCAATGCTGTGCGTGCCATTATGACTTTGCCTGCGCTGGTGGGTGCTTGGAGGGATGCTTCTGGCG
>JAYWIG010000058.1:0-17646 GCA_043789035.1 Betaproteobacteria bacterium | reverse complement strand
GCTTTAATAAGCAAGACCGGTACTTTTATATCTTCAGCTTTCCATGGGATTACGCCATTACCCCAATACTTCAACCCATCTTCGACCACTCCATTCGGCGCACGTAGCACTGGGGGGTTTTGTTTCGCACCAACAGGGTCAGTAGCAAAGGTAGCATCGGCCCAAGCATCGAACCAACCGTTAGGAATAAGATCGGCCTGTTTATCGGCGGGCACACCTGTTAACCAGCGCCCCTTGGCCTGATCACGTCTAACTTCTCTATAAGCAGGCATCGGGCCAGGTGCCACTTGTACCAATGATGCCGTTTGCCGTATCCACACCGGCGCATAGAGCACGAGTTTATTGACTTTATGACTATTTAAGCTGGTGTACCACTGCATGATGGCGGTACCCCAAGACCACGCCAACAAATTCACCTTATCGATGCTATTACGTTTCTTAACAAATTCAACTACCGCATCAACATCTCGCATCGCTTCCATGGTGCCACCAAAAGGTGCGCTGTCTTTAGCGGGCTTACCCATTTGCGGTGGCCGCGTTGATTGGCCATAGCCACGTACATCGAGTAAATAAACGTCATAGCCTCGCTGCGCGATGTAGTCCATCCAAGATAAACCATCAAGTTGTAGATCGAATGCAGTTTCGGAAGGGTATGTCGCGCCATGAACATAAATGACGGTTTTATCTGCAGAGAACTGCGTCAGTCCTACCGGACGCTTATTTCGGACGTAAACCTGAATTCCCGGATCACTGCTTACCCGAAACTCTTCCATTTTTAGTGGTTGCGCAATAGCCGAAGTTTGCAGTGGAGTATTCGCAGACATTGTTGAACAGCCCCCGACAAAAGCGGCAAACAGAATCGAAATTACCAAAGATTTCATCATTGTTCTCCCTATTTTTATGGATTATGAATCAGCACTATATCCCACTGGATATGTGGATCGCACCAGCAGAAAACCCAATGTTTCACCGCTCGGTACATCACTGCGATTTGTTCGACAAAAGTTCAGCAACATATGTCGTTCGACAAAACACCGGAAACTTCTCACGGAATTGCAATAAAACCTTTGCCGAGACATTTTTTATGAGAAAAAAAGTGTGAAATTGCACTAGCAGAGATGGCATACGAGGGCACATTACGTACTTCTCCACCTCTCAAGGAATATGTGATGAAGACAATTAAACTCGCACTGACTGCCTCAATGTTCGCAATTGCATCTCTCGCTGGCAGCGCTTCTGCCGGCGTCATCGATTTCACTAACTCTTCCCCATGGCTAGGAGCGAATGGCCAACAAACATTCACTTCGGGCAATACGACTATTAGCGCGAGCGGATTACTTCCTCTTATCGATAGGGCTACAAACCCTTCACAAACCCTGCTCACGTTTAATAGCGGGGCCTGCGGAGCAGATGCTGGCTTAGGACTCGCGTGTAACGGTCAAGGTATCGGAATCGACCGACTTCAAGCTCCCTTGGTACTCGGGGTAGGTGACAATCCTGACGAAATTGATCGTCGCGAAACATTGACAATAAACTTTTTGAATCCACTGACTATCACTAGCATCGAATTTCTTAAGCTCGTTCGAGACGGAGTTGGTAGGCTTGGCATAGACGAAAGCATGGACTATCGATTCAACGGTGGGGCTTGGCAAACTGTTACCTTCACTTCGCCAGCAGCGCCGGGTGGATATTTTTCAACTAGTTTTTCTCCAGAAGCCAATGTTAGCCAGATCGACATTCGTGGTGGTGGCCCAGCCATCGGTTCGACCCAAGAGGGCTCTCTCGCAAGAATTGGCTATGTGCCAGTGCCGGCCACCGCTGCGCTAATAGCACTAGGTGCCGTGGGCTTTGCGATCGCAAGGCGTAAGAAGTAGTTTTCCAATTATTTTTTGCATCCGTACTATGCGCCGATGAACTCCAAAAACATCGTCCGCATAGTGCTCAGTTTCTTAGAACTTGGGTAAGGTTGCCAAGGAAACTTTTCCTGCTTTTACGTCAGCCATGATCTGTTCACGCACCGCCCAACCTCGAAGCTTGCCCGGGTTCAGTAAACCCTGAGGATCGAAGCGCATTTTTGTTGCTACGACATCGGGGTTGACCATGCCCTGCTTGCCATCCTCCACCATGAAAACATGTGGGTTAGCGATGTACACGCCGTTGTCGCGATGCAGTTGCATGATTTCATTCAGGCGTGCCTCTGTGCTGTATTTCACAATTTGCAAGCCGCTGCAAGTCATCATGCCTTCTTTGCTGCGAATAAATTCGAGATGCAGCATGACTTCGTCACCGAAAAGCTTGCGCATTGCCCGGGCTTGGTCTAGGTGCTTACCAGCGGTAAAACCGCTTTGAATATAGGTGAGCGTTTTATCAACCTTTAATGCATGTAGGGTTGTATGGTTCCAAGTGAACTCGAGAATAGTTCGGTTGGTTCTAGCAACCTCTGCAGCAGATTTTTGCATTGTCACGCTGCCGCCAAATTCCTTAGCTATTTGCAAGACGCCTTGCTCCGACGCAGCAGCGCAGGCAATTAATACCGCATTCTTACCAGCCTCTAATGATTTGGCCAGCAAGGTGAGATAGTCAGGTATTGGTGCGGCTAAAAACGTCACACTCTTTTTCTCGATGCCAGGCGCATGAGCAACCGCGTCGGCAAATGTCAACGCCATATCAAAATCATCGAAACATACAATTAATTCATTCCAAGTATGTGCTGGTGCAAGCGCTAGCTCAATCTCTAAAACGATGCCATTGGTGCCGTATACATGGTGCAGCAATAGGGCATCGGGCGCTCTCAAATCAACTATCTTCGGTTCCGGTTCAATCGTAATAGCGCGGCAACCTAAAACATTACCCGTGCTTGCGAGTGGACCATAGTTAATCGAACCAATGCCGCCAAAACCACCCCCATACAAACCGCCAATCGTCGCACTACGAAAAGTGCTTGGTACGCACCGCAACTCAAACCCTTTGGCTTGGGTTGCTTTATCAAATTCAATCATCCGCATACCAGCTTGAGCGCGGGCAACGCCGGCAGTCGCACCTTCGCCTATCCACAGCATTTTGTTGTAGGCAGATAAATCAAGAAGAACCCCTCCGTGCAGCGGTGTGCATTGGCCATAGTTACCGGTACCCGAACCCCTAGCGGTAATCGGAATGCCATGCTTTGCACACTGCGAGACAATCGCGACGATCTCTTCTTCTGTGGTCGGCCGAACCACCGCATCGGCTTTTAAGCCTGCCAGGTCACGTTTTAAGACCGGAGAGAACCAAGAAAAATCTTGCGACAGGCGCTCTACCCTAGACGTATCAGTAATCCATTCGATTTGAGTTAATTCACTAGCAAGCGCGAGGGTTTTCTGAGCGACTTCGTTTCCATCAAATACTTCATTCATAGCGTGCTTACCTTTTTATCTTTAATGAGGTTGCTCTTGCATCCACCTGACGGTACGTCGAGCTTCTGCGGCAAGTGCGGGTATATCGACTCCCGGAATTTCATCATCCAACAGTCGAACTTTGCCATTAATAATCACTGCCTTTAAATTTGCTTGGCCAGCAGATGCAATTGGACCAATCGCTATATCGTGAAGGCCAAAATATCGTGGGTTATCTAACTTATAGATAGCTATATCAGCGGCAGCGCCCACTTCAATACTGCCTACGCCTTCGAGTTGCATAGCTCGTGCGCCTTGCTTAGTGCCGATGTTAAGCACCTGCTCAACGGTCATGGCCCAGGCTTGACCACCTGGTTGCCATCTGGAATCGCTAGCCCCTGTTAGCCCAGCAGGGTTAGCTCTATGCAGAAGCCAGCAGGCATGGGCCTCGCTCAACATATCGGCAGCCTCATTACTAGCGGCTCCATCAACTGCTAATGACACTGGTACGCCAGCTGCAAGCATCTCGGGCACTGGTGCAATGCCCGAGCCTAATCTTCCGTTGCTTTGCGGGCAATGGGCAATACTTGTTTTTGTTCTGGCGCAACGAGCAATTTCTGCGGCATCTAAATGCACCATGTGGGCAAACCATACATCTGGTCCAACCCATTCGTGTTTTTCTACAAATTCCATCGGTGAGCATTGATGCACTTCACGACAGAACCTGACGTAATCATAAGTTTCTGACAAATGCGAATGCATACCAATACCGAGCTGCCGAGCTTGTCTTGCCATCGCTAGTAGACTCACGGGGTCAGTTGACCAAGTTGGCGTTGTGATAGCACTCACAACTTTACGCATAGGGCGAGCACCGGCTTGATGGTAGCGCTTGGTAACTACTTCAATCGATGCCATGAAAGCTTCAATCGTTTCAGGTGCGGCTTGTGCCGGTGGAGCTTTTTCATGAACCCTCGCTTTGGTGCCGCCACCTCGGCATAGAACCATTCGCATGCCGAGCTTTTGTGCCTCATCAAATACGACCTCTGACGCGTCGTAGGGCATGTTCGGATAGTAGTGATACTGATGATCCGCTACCGTGGTGCACCCAGATTTCAGTAGCTCAATCAAGCCAACTCGAACTGCCAACCGAAGCACAGCTTCTTGATCGAAAAAGCGTCTATACATCACTGGCACATCGGAGAGCCACTGTGTAAGCGGCGCATTGATACCAATTGGCACGCCTTTCACCAAAGACTGAAACAAATGGTGATGGGTGTTTATCCAACCTGGGTAGATCACGCAATCTCGCGCGTCAATAATCTCTTCACCGGGCAACGGAGATAACCGTCCAATCTGTTGAATCACTTCGCCGTCAACACGAATATCTAAACCAAGCGCCGAATCTAAGCGCGCGCTATTACCCGACAAACCTGTCATTACTGCATGAGCACCACGTATCAGCATATTGATCCTAAAATTTAGTCGCCACTTACTTCAGAATCATGCCAACCGCCTAAGGCCCACTTCGACAACCAAGACATGAGCGCAAATAAGCCAACCCCGGTTACGGTAATAAGCAACAATGCAGCAAACATGCGAGGGATGTTTAATTGATACCCAGACTGCAAGATTTGATAAGCCAAACCGGTACCGGTACCGCCTGTGCCAGCCACGAACTCCGCAACTACAGCACCAATTAAAGCCAAGCCACTGGATATACGCATGCCACCGAAAAAATAAGGCAAAGCACTAGGAATGCGGAGCCTCAAAAGCGTCTTCCAACGTGATGCCCTATTCAATTTGAAGTAAGAAAGCAAACCAGGGTTGACGCTTCGTAAGCCTAAGGTGGTATTGGCGATAATCGGGAACAGGGCAACAATCGTCGCACAAATGACGAGCGAAATCGTTGGCTCTTTGACCCAAATGATAATCAGCGGTGCAATCGCCACAACAGGGGTAACTTGCAATAGGACCGCATAAGGAAACAAAGCAGTCTCTATGACTTTATTCTGAACAAAGGCGAACGCAATCGCCACACCGAGGATCGTTGCAAACAGGAATGCCAGCAAAGTAATTCTCAGAGTATTAAACAATGCCGCACCGAGCAGTTGCCAATCTTTAATAAGCGTCTGTAACGTTAGAGACGGTGAAGGTACCAAGAATGACGGAATTTCGAAGTAATGTACGCCACCTTCCCAGCAGACCAACAGAATAATGGCAACTGCTAAGGGATAGATAATTCTCTGCGCATTAGAAGGTGAACTTGCAATCGAGCTCATAGCGCGCTCGCCTTTAACAAACTATCCTGCAAGCGCTTAGCGTACTGGCTAAATTGGGTAGACACTCGAAAATCATTGCCGCGTGGATAAGGCTCTTCAATCATTACCTCATCGACGACTCTGCCGGGCCTTGCGGCCATCACAACAACTCGATTACTCAAATAAACCGCTTCGTAGATTGAATGTGTAACAAACACTACCGTTAATTTTTTCTTCTGCCAAAGATCAAGCAAATCAGCATCTAATCGATTTCGAGTGATCTCGTCCAGTGCACCGAAAGGTTCATCCATGAGAAGAACACTAGGCTCCGTCACTAAGCCACGGGCGATAGATACTCGCATTTGCATGCCGCCCGACAATTCACGCGGTAAGCTAGTTTCGAACTTCTCTAAGCCAACAAGCTTTAAAACTTCTCTTACCTTTGCGTCAGAATCGGAAGTCGCTTGATCTTGCAAGTCGAGCGGCAGCCGCACATTGGCCATTACCTTGGCCCAAGGCATCAGGGTTGCTTCTTGGAACACAAAAGACATTTTGTGCCCCGTTGATTCAATCGCATCAAAGGGTTTTCTAAAAATTAGAATGCGACCATCGGAAGGCTCTAAAAGCCCTGCAATCATTTTTAACAGGGTACTTTTACCGCAGCCCGATGGCCCAAGTAAGGTAACAAATTCGCCCTCACGAATCGACAAATCAACCGGCTCTAAAGCTTGTGTTCCATTGGGATAAGTTTTATGCGCCGAGAGAATTTCAATCGCTGGAGCGTCGGCGGCGACACTCTTTTCGTGAGAGCTAGTCATTAAGGCATAACTTTCAGATCTTTAACAAATTGCGTTGTGTAGGTGCGCTTCAAATCTACTTTACTACCGTCGATCATTTTGTTGGCTACCATCATGTCGTACATGGTTTTCATGCGCTCGTCTGTTACAACTCCAACGCCTAGTTTAGCAGCATCGCCACCAAACACCATGCCGGTTTCTTTCAACATTTTTATGCCGTGGGCAATCTTGTCGTCGGCCATGTTTGGGTTATCTTTTTTAATCAATGCGTTAGCGGCTGACGGGTCACCAGTCAAATAACTCTTCCAACCTTCCATCGATGCTTTCACAAATGCAGCAACTGCCTTTGGACGCTCTTTGACAGTTTTTTCCATGCATACAATGGTAGTGCTGTACTGCGGCCAACCAAGATCAGACAAAAGAAACACTGTGGGTTTAATCTTGCCCTCTTTTTCAATGGCATAAGGCTCACTCGAAAGGTAGCCTTGCTGCGCCAAGTTTTTGTCAGCCATAAAAGGCTGAATATTGAAGGTATAAGGACGAGACTGCGCGTCAGTGAAACCGAAAGTCGACTTCATCCAAGGCCAATAGGTAGTGTTGGCGGCACTTGAAATCAAAATTGTTTTTGACCTTAACTCTTCGAATTTCTTAATCTCAGGATGCGCGATGATGACTTGCGGATCTTTTTGAAACGCAGCAGCAACGGTCACTGCATTTAAGCCTTGCTCAGCCATTTTGATGGTTTGAGCATCGTAGCCCATAAAGCAATCGGCCTGCCCCGCGGCTAATAACTGCATGCCATTGACTTGTGGACCACCCATTTTGATGGTGACATCAAGGCCTTCTTTTTTGTATCCCCCACTTGCCAAAGCTTGGTAAAAACCACCATGCTCTGCTTGCGCATACCAGTTAGTGAGGTACACAAATTTTTCTTGAGCTAGTGCTGTACCTGAAAGCGCTACAGCTGCTCCACCGATTACCAAACGCGAGATAAGTTTCATATGGACATTCCTATTGATAAATAGAGTAATCAACCCTTGATAAGGGAGTGAGATGAACTAGCAATTGACGTGCCAAAATGTTACCCCAACTTTGTGCATACGTAATTCGAATATACCCCAAAGACGGGAGGCTTAAAGAATAATGCATAGCGCTACCCTAAAGCAGTGCGCAAACTATGGCAAGTAATGATTCAAACGGAACAAGTTTCCTTCCAGATTGGTTTTAAGTCGCTCACTTCCAAGAGTTCATAGGCTTTTTCGTCATGAAAGCCAAGGGAAATTCCCGGAAGTTGTAGGCCTCGATAAATTGGCGATGCGTGTTCGAGCATTTCTGGGGCGCCTAAAAGTACTCGATAAAATTCGAACAACCGGTTATGGCCTCGGCAAAATACGTTAATGGAAACATCAACCAACAACGACTTTTCCTCCGTAAGTCTTTTCAACCCTATCGCGTAAATGCTCACCGGCCGTGCAAGGGCCATAACGCCTAGGCCTTTTTTCGCTCACCGTTCCCGGGATGGGTTCGACAGGTGCTTCAAAGTTAGGTTCGAAAAAGAATGGAATGGAATAGCGTGGAAGGCCAGCCTTACTTGCGTTTACCACGCGATGAAGGTTTGATCGATAGATATCATTGGTCCACCTGGGCATCATGTCGCCCAAATTCACTACAAAACTATCTGCAACCGGTGGTGCGCTAATCCACTGCCCGGAAGGAAGTTGTACCTCTAGTCCGCCTTGCTCGTCTTGGGCTAATACGGTCACAGCGCCCCAATCGGTATGGGCACCTGCACCGAAAAGTCTTTCATCTGCGTTCGACGGATGGGGTGGGTAACGAAGCAGTCGCAGTGTCACCATAGGGTCGTGTAAAGTCGGTTCGAAATAGTCTCGTTTCAAATCAAATGCTAAAGCCACTAGGCCCATGATCTCATGACAAATCTTAAGTTGAATGTCGATGTATTCCCCCATAGTGCTTCGAAACTCAGGGATTTGAGAGGGCCATTGACTTGCGCCATAAGTATCGTAGCTCTTCAATACATAAGGGTGGTCAGCTGGATATTCGATACCGCAATAAAAGCTCTCTTTTTGATCCGGCAGGGCATTTTCATCAAGCGTTTGATCGCCAATTCTTTCGTACCCTCGCCTGCAGGTAGATCGACTCAAATGCATAGCCAATTTTTCACCATCACTTAGCGCGAAAAATTGCGCCGTGAGCGAAAAAACTTTGGTGATGAGCTGCTTAGGCACACCGTGATTCACGATATAGAAAAAACCCGAAGTTTTGCAGGCTTGATCGAGTTGCTGTACTAGTATTGGCAGGGTACGACTTGACCTCGCCAAACTCAGATCGAGTACCGGAATCGAGTCCATCAAATCATTTACCCATCAAATCAGCTTGCTTAAAGTAGCCCTTTTGAAGAGCTGCTAAAAACCCACCACCCGAGGCCTCAACCTTCCAGCCCAAATTAAACTGCAACGCAGTTTGTGCGCTTACCAAAGAAGGCAAACCAATGAGAGTTAAAGAAGCAACCAAGGTTCGCACCAGCAAAGTGCGTTTGAACCAATTTGGGGAACGATTCCGCATGAAAGACTCTTGTTAAAGGGAATAGGAGTCTTCTGCAAGAGCTATGCCAACAAGCTCCAGCACCTTGCTTGGAGTTCGCTGTTGTCATAAAACGGATCACGGGCAGCCAGACGATGCTCAACAACCAATTCGGCGATCATGCGACGTTTAGAAAGCCTAGGCGCTTTCGCTTCCCACAATAGCCCAGCAACAGTGACCGCGTGATAAAGCGACGATGCCGCCTGCCTAGCCAGATGAGGTTGTTCAACTGTTCGCATCGAAAAGTCGAACGCTTTATGAATCAGCGAGATTGATTTTTCTTGCCCTGAAATACCTTCAAGCAAGCCTTGAACATGCGCTTGCAATGTCGGCAAACAGTCATCCCTCGCAATGGCACGTTGTACGTCAAGAGCAACGATGTTACTAGTACCTTCCCAAATCGAACCTAAATGCGCATCTCGCAAAAGCCTAGCATCCGACCATTCTTCGATATAGCCGCAGCCACCCCGCACTTCCATGGCATCGCCTGTAACTTTGCGCGCATCACGACAGGCTCTAAACTTCAGAAGTGGGGTCATGATTCGCGTGAGTTTTTTTGCATTGGCGTCGCCCGCATCAGCCGCTTCTAATACCTTGGCGGTCTGAAATACCATCGTGCGGGCTTGCTCTGTCCAGACCAACATTTTTAAAAGCTGTCGCTGCATCAAAGGAAACTCAATTAGATGCTTCCCGAAAGCGGAGCGATGCTGAGCGACATACATGGCCTCAGTGGTTGCTCTGCGCATCAGACCAGCAGCTCGAACACCATTCGACAAGCGCGAGTTATTTATCATGTCGGTCATCAATTTAAAGCCTTGACCACGTTCACCGATTAACCAAGCCTTAGCACCTTCAAGGCGAATCTCACCGCTTGCCATTGATCGCGTGCCGAGCTTATCTTTTAAGCGAAGAATTCTGTAGTGGTTATGCGAACCATCTTCAAGATCGCGGGGCAATAGAAATAATGAAACACCCTTTAGGCCTGTCTCTTCCGATTCACTTCGTGCCAGCACCATTGCAAAACCAGCATCAGGGTTCGAGCAAAACCATTTATCGCCACTGAGGGCCCAACGACCATCGCCTTGCAGGCTCGCTTGAACATCCGTCGCGCTGACATCTGAGCCTGCGCCTTGCTCCGTCATGAACATGGCACCTTGCTTTAGCTCATCAAAGTCTAAGCTTGTTAGCATGGGTAAAAAGCTTTCCACCAACTTCGATTCTCCGAATTTCTTGAGAGTTCTTGCCAAAGAATCGGTCATACTCACTGGGCAACACAGCCCAAACTCAGCCTGTACAAACAGATAAGTTAAAGCATACTTTGCTGCGGGCGGCATGGCGCTGTGCCAGCCTAAAACCCCTGGCCGATGAGATATCGCCGCCAAACCAAAATCACTATAGGCTAAACGCTCCATTGTCACATAGTCTGGGTGCTTGAGCACTCGCGATTCGTCAACGCCGCTTCGGGAGCGAACCGATAACGTAGGCGGATTCTTATCGGCGGAGTTTGCTAAATCACTTAAAGTTCCCCCGGCTAATGCACCTAAACGTTGGAAGTGCGGCTGCAAAAAAGCATTTAAATCTGACGGTAAATATAGCGAAAATAAGTCGAGCGCATACTCATCAATGGTAAAGATATTAATGCCGCGTGAATCGGGAACTACCGAGTTTGTAGGGGTTGTCATTGCAATCAATCTATCTTCGCGCCAGAAGCTTTTACGATCTTGCCCCACTTGTCACGATCAACCCGAATCACATCGGCAAACTCCTCAGGTGTACTTGTCCATAGCTCAAACCCAGCCGCAGAGATTCGCTCTCGCATGAACGAAGATCGCAAAGTAGTGATAAGGCTCTCGTTGAGCCTAGCTTTGATTGGTTTTGGCAAACCAGCGGGTGCCACTATGCCGAACCATAAATCACTACCGGCATCAGTAAAGCCGTCAACACCGGCCTCGGCCATCGTCGGTACTTGCGAAGCATAGGGTGATCGCTTGGCACTCGTGACCGCCAAAGCCTTAACGCGACCTGATTGCACCGATGGCATAGCGGTAATGAGAATATCGAACATAAAAGTGATATTGCCTGCAATCACATCGGCTAAGGCGGGAGCACTGCCGCGATAAGGTACATGCAGCATAGGCGCGCCACTAACGAATTTCAGTGCTTCGCCAGACAAATGATTTGACGAACCGTTGCCAGCCGAACCAAACGTTACTTTGCCGGGGTTTGCCTTGGCAAACTCGACTAGCTCTTTCACTGAATTAATACCTAACTTCGGATTAATCACCAACACATTCACATAACGAACTGCTAAAGTAAGTGGCGTGAAATCTTTAGTGGTGTCATGCGGTAAACGCGTACCATAGAGATGCGGGTTAATGGAGTGGCTACCGGTTGTTGCTAGCCCTATGGTGTAGCCATCAGGTGCGGATCGAGCCAAACGTTCCATGCCTATCGATGCACCAGCGCCAGGGACATTTTCAACAATCACGGGCTGCTTGAGTAACTCGGATAGTTGCTGAGCTGCGGGCCGCGAAAACGAATCGGTTGGCCCACCGGGTGGAAAGGGCACTATCCATTTAATTGGCTTACTTGGGAAGGATTTCTCAACAGCTTGGGCCGCAGCAAAGCCCGGAACCAATACAGCGGCAAATAGGAAAGCTATTAGGTTTGAAAAGTTAACTCGACTCATCGCGGATCTCCGAAATTTTAGTGTTCATCAATCCTACTTCAAGTCAGGATGCATCCCTAGCTAAAACAAACCGGTTATCTTTCCATCCTCATCAATATCAATACGAAGAGCTGCAGGTTCTTTAGGCAAACCAGGCATAGTCATAATATCGCCGCATACCATGACTACGAATTCGGCACCGGCTGCTAATCGTACTTCTCGCACATTGACGACATGCCCTGAAGGTGCACCCTTCAAAGCAGGATCGGTTGAAAACGACATTTGAGTCTTTGCAACGCACACGGGAAAATGCCCATAGCCCGAGGTTTGCAACCGTTCAATTTCTGCGCGCACTTTTAAGCTTGCGGAAATGTCACTAGCGCCGTAAATTTTGGTTGCAACGGCACGCATCTTGTCCCATAGAGGCATTTCATCCGGATAGACAAAATTCATTTTACCGTCGTGGCCTTGAGCAAGTTCAACAACTTGATATGCGAGTGCTTCTGCTCCGGCTCCGCCCTTTGCCCAGTGCATCGCGACCACAACTGGCACCCCTAAGGCTTTCATTCGAGATTCAATGGCTTGCACCTCTGCTGTCGTATCTTCTGTGCGATGGTTGATCGACACAACGCAGGGTAACCCAAACACTTCTCTTACGTTCCGTACGTGGCGCTCTAAATTACTCATTCCAGTGGCCAGTGCAGCAAGGTTCTCTTTCGAAAGATTGGCCAACGCAACGCCGCCGTGAAACTTTAGCGCTCTTACCGTTGCCACCACAACCACAGCACTCGGCGTAAGGCCAGACTTTCTACACTTAATATCAATGAACTTTTCTGCGCCTAGATCCGCTCCAAAACCCGCTTCGGTCACTACATACTCACCCATCTTCAAAGCGGCCTTCGTTGCAATAACTGAATTGCAGCCGTGAGCAATGTTGGCGAATGGCCCGCCATGCAAAATCGCAGGGTTATTCTCAAGCGTTTGAACAATATTGGGCTTTATAGCATCGCGCAGCAAAACCGTCATAGCACCTTCAGCTCCGAGATCTCTTGCTGTAATTGGCTTAGAAGGCAAGCCGCTCACGGCGCGACTATAAGCAACCACAATATTGCCCAAGCGCTTCTTCAAATCGGCCAAGCTATCAGCCAAACAAAGCACCGCCATTACTTCAGACGCGACGACGATGTCGAAACCACTTTCTCGTGGAATACCATTAGCAGTACCACCTAGGCCGATAACAATATCGCGCAATGCTCTGTCGTTCATGTCCATCACTCGGCGCCAAGCGATTTTGTTGACGTCGATATTGAGGGCGTTGCCTTGATGAATATGGTTGTCCAACATCGCCGCAAGTAAATTGTTAGCCAGCGCAATAGCGTTGAAATCACCGGTGAAGTGAAGATTGATATCTTCCATCGGTACCACTTGCGCAAAGCCACCACCGGCCGCCCCACCCTTCACACCGAACACCGGGCCTAGAGAAGGTTCACGCAACGCGATAACGGCTTTTTTACCAATGCGATTGAGCGCATCGCCCAAGCCTACCGTTGTGGTTGTTTTGCCCTCGCCAGCGGGTGTCGGGCTAATGGCGGTAACGAGAATTAATTTGCCATTAGGTTTACTCGCCAATGTTTTCAAATGAGAAAGCGAAAGTTTGGCTTTGTAGTGTCCGTGCGGCTCAAGGGCTGATGACGGGATGCCCAAACGTTTGTCGGCAAGCTCAATAATGGGCTGCATCGTTGCAGCTTGTGCGATTTCAATATCAGATTTCATAGCTTATTTGTATATTCATTTTTGCTGCTTTGCAACCACTTTGCATAACCAAAAGCAGCCAGAATTGTTGATACTACATAAAGTGCAATCGTTACGTACAGGCCCTTGGAAGCGTAGATGCCAATAAACAAGACATTCCCCAAAATAAAGAACAACCACGACTGCAATACCTTTCTCGCTTGCATCCACGCTGCCGCCATGCTGATTGCGGTAGGTAGGGCATCAAGATAGGGCAAATCGGCATTGGTAAGGTTTGCCATAGTGGCACCCAAACCCAGTGAACAAAGCACAATTGCACTCGAACACCAGAGCAATTGTGCACGGCTTAACGCGACGATTTTATAGGTACTGTGTACGCCGCTATGGCCATGCTTTAACCAAAACCACCAACCGTAAAGTTGCACGGCTATATACAGAAATTGAAGCAAAAGATCAGAGTAGAGCTTCTCTTGAAAAAACACTGCGGCAAAGCAGATAACGCAAGCAATACCAACCGGCCAACACCAAATGTTTTGGCGAATCGTGAGCCACAAGTTTAAAAGTCCGAGAACAGTACCGGCGATTTCTAGTGGCTGCACGAATCCAAACCTCGGTTTAAGATTCGACTTTAAAGGTTAAGCCAGCGTTTGCCTGCAGCCTTTTTAGCAACGATTCCGCCATGGCGGCAGCTGGTGTCCAAATACCTCCAGTAGTTGCCAGTGAATCACGCAACAAGCAAAGCGCGCACTCAGAAATCATTTTCGAGGTCGAACCGTAACCGGGGTCACGATCACCCTTAACCGAGGCAATCATTTTTTGGCCAGCCGAGTTTTCCGCAACGAACATCAGGTCATAAAAACCCGTTTCGCGCTCTTCCTTGCTCGGGCCTTCGCCAGGTTTAGGGCCATCTTTGCCCCCCATAGATTTGTCACCAGCAATTGCGTTCGCGATGGTCTCCCCCTTCTCGCCTGGGCCGGTAAGAATCATTTCGTCGTACACAAAATCCTCGCCGTAGGGGTAATGCATTAAATGATTGCTGCGGTGCACATTACGAGTGTTAATTGGTGCCATGATGAAAGGTGCACACCATGAGCCAATCGACTCATCAAACAGTGGCTTCATGCCATGCGGCTGCGAAGGCCCTTGAAAGCCAGGTGTCAATGCAAAGGGGTTCTTGAGCAAACTCATTACCGCAGGGTCTTGCGCCGCTGTCATGGTCGCCTTCAGGCTTGCGGCGGTTCCGCCTGAAAATGTTCCTTTCATCTTGCGCACTCGGCCCTTAATGCGAGAGGCTTTTACGCCATACTTTTTAGCAAACTCTGCTTGGGCAAACCAAACACCTACGTCAAAAGGAATTGAATCGAAGCCGCAGGAAAAAACAATGCGTGCACCTGAGGCAACGGCATTAGCTTGGTGAGCATCAATCATCTGGCGCATCCATACTGGCTCGCCGCATAGATCAACATAATCCGTACCCGTTTGTGCGCATGCAGCGACCAAATCAGAGCCATACAACTGGTATGGGCCAACCGTTGTCAAAACAACTTTAGTTCGTTGGGCAACCTCTACCAGCGATGCAGGTACTGATGCATCGGTTGCTAATAGCGGTAAATCAGTAGGTGCACCTAACTCGTCGCGCAAGGCAGCGAGCTTTTCGAGGTTGCGGCCCGCGATAGCCCAATTTAGGTTGCCTCGAGCCGCATCGCGAAATCCGTATTGCTTAAGAATGTACTCGACAACCAACCGGCCCGTAAAGCCGCTCGCACCAAAGATGACGAGATCAAATTCAGAGGTAGATTTTTTAGTGTCCATAAGCAATACTAAATCAAGCCTGTAGCGTTACTGTGCTGCTTGGCTATTTTTTAGCCTTTTGCTTTTGTACGGCTGCTCTTAAATCTGCAACAGTGCCAGACCAAAGCTCAAAGTAACCTGACTTAGCCAGGCCATCTTGATGCATACCGACGGCGATTGAACCACCATCGTTATTCGCTTTTTCAGCCATCAGCTTTTTAATACGAACCTGTAACGCGCTTACCTCAACTGCTAACCCAGAGATCTTCTTATTTATGAGCCAGAACTACTTGCCTAGAGCACCGGCAAGCTTTCTAAGTAGGGATAAGTGCCATATTGCGGTAAAGTATCGGCCATAGACAAAAGAAAGTTCGAATATGGTCGCTCCTAACTACTCGTTTCAAAAACGCCAAAAAGAACTAGAGAAAAAGCGTAAAAAAGAAGAAAAGCTCAAGCGCAAAGCCGACGACAAAACCGTTGACGCGAGCGACGAGGTAGAGACGCCAGAGCCGCCAGCGACCCCAGATTCGGCAGCTTAAGTCGAGATAAGGTTGCTCCTTACCCCCAGCCTTTTTCTAAGCTTAGCAGCGCTTGCAACACCGCAACCCTGGCCTGAGAGGTCACAGCACCATGCCAAGTGTCAGTATTTGTGTAAAAGGTGTCCTTCAAACTCTGTTT
The DNA here is from genome assembly GCA_043789035.1 of Betaproteobacteria bacterium. Lineage (GTDB taxonomy): Bacteria > Pseudomonadota > Gammaproteobacteria > Burkholderiales > Burkholderiaceae_E > JAYWIG01. The sequence goes on along the minus strand of JAYWIG010000058.1, from coordinate 1,730 downwards.
GATGGCCGCAGCTTTTGCGACATCAACATTTTGGCCTTGATCCTTGGCGTTTCGAAGCCATTGATCTGCTCTGAGCGATTGCAAGACCTCTAACACGGGCACGGTACCGAACTCCAAGGCCATTACGGTGCCGATCGTATTTGGGCATTCGGTGGGCATGGCAGTACCTGCGGGGCCTCGAATCGCTGCAGATGCAGATTCCCCGTTGTACGGCGACACCACATCCGCACCCCAGCAAAGTCGGGCACGCGCAAGTTCTTCAGGTGCATCGCGGCCAGCACAAATTTTCTCGCCATGGCCAGAGGGGCCAAGACCCGTATGGATATCAATCCACGCGGCTGCTTGGTACGGGGCAATATGAATGCGCAAAATTTCGCGCAAGGTTTGGTTACTCCAAGCTGGCGACGTACCACTGTAAAACAAGCCGTCTTTATGCTTGTTTTGGCCAATCGTGACGTACTCTTGCAACTTTGCCATACCGTTTTTGGCAATGAACCCTTCAACCAAGGCGCGAATTTGCGGAGTTGGCGGCCATTCATTCGGCACGGCAAATGAATGCACCTCTTCGTAGCCTTCATTGACCTGCAGGGGCTGAGTGTAATCGACGAAGTTCCGGTTCAAGTCGATATTATCTTCGTTAGTTCGATGCAAATGCGAAAACCCGTATGGGTTTACTGCGTGTAAAAATACAAAGCCTACTTTAGCCTTGGTAAATCGCTCAATCAAAGCGGCATCATGGAGCATTGTCACTTGGCAGCCGGAACCACAAAAACCTTCTGCGCCATGCATGGCCGAAGTAACGAAAACAACTTGCCTTGCGCCTTCGGGAATAAAGCTTGCGATGTCCATTGCCAGCTCTTCACCGTCAGCACCTTTGGCAATCGGGTGGACATAGGCCAAAACGCTGCAGCCAGCATGTGTAGCGGCAGCGATAAATTTTTGCCTTGCTTGGCTGTATGTCTGAGAGAAATTTGCGTGCAAATCCATAAAACACTTATCGAAAAAAGAAAAAGGTTACATTAAAGCATGGCAATGCTTAAACTTTTTACCTGAACCACAGTGGCACATATCATTGCGTCCTAGCTTTGGTTCCACCCGAACTGGAGTACGTTTGGATAACCAGTACGCATAAATCTCCGGGATCACTTCATGCAGGTTGGCTGAGTAATCGTTCAGTTGCTCAGCCGATAATTCGGACTTGTCAATTGCGTCAATAGGCGCATCATCATCCCCATCATCATCGGGATCTTCATTCGTGCCAAACATGAGCAACGTAGCAAACAAATCTTCGCGCTGCATCATCAACGGCAGCCAAGACTCCTCATCAAGCCCTACCCCTTGCAGGTAACCCAAACACCATTCATCAATTAACTCGACGGTTTCACCAGACTCCAGTTCGATTTGATCAACCAGCAACATATGCTCGTCGGGCTCTGACGATAACGAATGAACAATATCGTTCATTAGGCCAAAAACAGTGCCCAAAAGTCGGCTAGCTTGTTTATCGGATTCAAATTTCGGGGGCTGAGGCTCTTCAGCGCTGCTCCAGACCAAAGGCATCCAGTGGCTGGGAGAAATCACATTGGGGCCAGAAACAATGGCACTAAGAAAGCCATCTAGCATGGCAATAGTCATCGAAGAATCTGAGCAAGCATCACTATCTAAAAACTCTTCCAGATATTGAACATCTTCCTCAGTCGGAGGCGTAAGCGGGGCAGTAGTATTCATAG
>JAYWIG010000057.1:0-4605 GCA_043789035.1 Betaproteobacteria bacterium | reverse complement strand
AAATTATGTAAAGTGCAGAATTATGTAAAGCGCCTGATCTGTATCGCTATTTTGACCCGTGCGTCGTAGAGAACTATTGAGTGGTCGGTAGCTTATTGCACTTTACATAATAACAATGCCTTCTCCTACAGCAATCCACTATAGGAGAACATATGGACGCACTGTTATCAATTTCACGAACATCGGCTACTAGGTTTGAAGGCACCGATTTTCATCAACACATTCCAAGCTACCTTGATCGCTTAAAAAACCTTGGATACTCCCAATCAACCATTACTCACTATCTGTCTGGGCTCTCGCACTTTTCCGGATGGTGCACGCAGAATCGACGCGGTATTAAAGAAATTGGCGATGCCGATTTAGTACGATTTCTTGAACATCATTTACCACGATGCAAGTGCTCTGCGCCGATTCAGCGTGGGCCTCATCAATTGCGTGCTGCCATTCGGCAATTTCTTGTGATCATACGACAGTTTACAAGCAGTAAGCCACCTGTATTAACACCTGCCAGAGCTGAGCTATTACGTTTTGACATGTATCTTCTCAAGACTAAAGGACTAGCGGCTTCGACTCGTGCAAGGCGATTAATAATCGTAGGCGAACTACTCAGTTACCAACAACAGGAATCGATACCGACTGACTTAAATCCGCAAACTTTACGCAAGTGTTTGCAGGCACAGCGCAGCCGCCTAAGCCCCGCGAGCGCCGGCGTTTTCGCTGGCGCACTCAGGAGCTACATCAAGTATCGCATCACTCTTGGAGACGACGTTGGGCATCTTCTACCAATAATCCTATCCCCGGCCAACTGGCGACTTGCACCCCTGCCGCAAACGCTTAACGCGAGGCAAGTGGACCAACTATTAACCGCCTTTCCACCGGACTTTCCTTCAAGAAGAAGAGGATACGCAATCGTCCGATGTCTTGTTGATTTAGGGCTACGTACCAGCGAAGTGGCTTCGATTAAACTTGATGATATTGATTGGCACGCGGCGACTCTAAAAATAACAAAGAACAAGTCACGCCGTGTTGACATACTCCCGCTACCCACGTTGACCAACAAAGCTATTGCAGAATATATTCAGTTTGAGCGCCCACATTCCGGCCTTAGGCAGTTGTTCGTACGTCATGTTGCGCCAATCAATCAACCTATAAGTATTAGCGTGATAAGAAACACCGTTCGCAATGCCTATCTTCGTTGTGAACTTCCATTTACGAGGGTTCACATATTGCGCAATACCCTTGCAAGTCGAATCTTAGCCAAAGGAGGATCACTTAAAGAAGTCACCGACGTGCTGCGTCATCGGCATCTCGATACCTCTTTGATCTACACCAAGATCGACTTCACTCGCTTAGCCTTAGTCACTCAACCTTGGCCAGGTAGTACAACATGAACGAACGTCAACCTATTCAAGATGCCGTTCAACAATACCTCACAGAGCGCCGTTGCCTTGGTTTCGACTTAAAAATAGCGGGACGTCAACTAATGCGTTTCGCGTGCTTCGCTGACGCTCGTCATCACGTAGGTCCTCTAACGCAAGATCTCCAGGTCGACTGGGCTAGGCAACAAGGGCAGCGCGTATCAGATATAACCGCTGCGCGAAGGCTAGAACTCTTGCGCCCCTTTGCCACTTACTATCGTCAATTTGAGCCAATGACCGCCGTACTCCCCACCCATTATTTAGGTCGGGCTCATCGACGCTTAGCGCCGCATATTTATATGCAAGTCGAGATCATCGATTTACTGGCCGCTACCGATTCAATGTCAACGATTACATCATTGAGACCAATCACCTATCGAACGCTATTCGGATTAATTGCAGCAACAGGTTTGCGTCTGTCTGAGGCACTCAACCTCGATTGTGGCGACGTTGACATTATTGGTTTTCGCCTTATCGTGCGCCAAACCAAGTTCAACAAATCACGGTGCTTGCCCATTCAACCATCGGTCGCAAAAGCCTTAGACTTTTATCGGCGTGAACGTCGGCGACACTTTTACGATAGTCCCAATACACCTTTCATAGTGTCCGAGACCGGCTCTCGTTTGACGATAGACAACGTACATTACGCATTCGGGCGGCTCCGTCGGTACCTCGGATGGACAGCACGGGGCGATCACGCTAAACCTAGGATTCATGATCTCAGGCACACCTTTGCGGTCAACTACGTCACCAATTGGCATCGACAAGGAATGCCTATTGATCAAGGAATGCTTTGGCTGTGCACATACCTTGGTCATGCAAAGATTTCTGATACTTATTGGTACCTCAGCGCAACCCCAGAACTCATGACCCTCATCGCAGATCGCTTTGAGAAGTTCGCTACTTCTACAGGAGACGCAAATGCTTAAAAAAACAAACTCATTCGCCGCTTTGTTGCAATTGTTCTTTACTGATTTTCTGGTAAGGCAACGGGCGCTCAGTCCATGCACAATTGCAGCGTATCGGGACTCGTTTTCTTTGCTACTAACCTATGCACAAAAGCACATTGGCAAAGCGCCCACCGATTTACATATTGCAGATCTAACTCCAGATTTGATTTGCTCATTTCTCGACTACCTTGAGGACGAACGCGGCAACTCGGTGAGAAGCCGAAATGCACGTCTCGCAGCTATCCGTTCGTTTCTGAAGTTCATCTCAAATAGACAGCTTTGCAATCTTCATACTATCGAACAGGTGTTAGCCATTCCAATGAAACGGTTTGATCGACCAATTCTCGGATTTCTTTCACGCAAGGTTATGCAGGCTTTGCTAGAGGCGCAGCCAGCGTCTTGGTTGGGTCAGCGCGATCGATTGTTGTTGAGCCTTCTCTACAACACCGGAGCACGAGTATCCGAAGTCATCGGGATCAGAGTCGAAGACATCAATCTCGACGCAACTGCGAGCGTCCACCTTCGCGGCAAAGGTCGCAAACAGCGGACGATCCCACTTTGGAAGACCTCGGTAAAAGATATTCGCCAGTGGCTTGAGCTAAATCCAAACTTAACGCCGGCATGCTCTTTACTTCCAACGCGTGACGGCACCAAAATGACCCGTGCTAATGTCGCTTTACGGCTTAATCGAGCGGCCGAAGTTGCCGCAATTAAACACCCGGAAATTGCCAGCCTTACCATCTCCCCACATACGCTTCGTCACACAACCGCAATGCACTTGCTGCAGTCAGGCGTTGATATAAGCGTTATTGCATTATGGCTTGGGCATGAGAGTCCTACCACCACTCATATGTACATCGAAGCAGATTTGACGATGAAGCAACAGGCATTAGGCAGATTGCAGCAACCAGAGTTGAAGCCAAGTTCTTATCGACCACCCGACTCACTTTTAAAGTTTCTTAAATCGATTTGATTATGAATATTCATTCGGCACGCAAGGTATCGCGCCGCCGAATGAATGGCGCTGTCCCAATAGCAACTACTTCGCATAATTCTGCGCTGTACATAATTGCGGCCAATGGCAATGGGCCTGATCAGGTTCTCTACCCAGTTGTTGTCGGCCGGTACATTGCCTGTGCCGATGTAATGCATGAGCGCTTGCCAGCGCTTTAAGCTGTAATCCATCGCTTTGGCTGTCGCCCCGCCATTGGGGACCTTTTGCCGGTGAGAAATTAGCCAGCCATGAAATGCGTCGGCAATGGGTTGGGCTTTTGCTTGTCGCAATCGATGTCGTTCTTCGTCATTGAGCTCAGAAGCTTCTCGTTCAACTTCATAAAGTGCTGCAAAGTACTGCAACGCCGCTTCCGATAACGGGCTCTTGTTTGCCATCCACAAGTCATAGAACTTGCGCCTAGCGTGCGCTAAACATCCTGCGTCGATCATTCCGGGTTGCTTCAGTAGGGCGTTGTAGCCACTGTAACCATCGCAAACGACGGTACCCCGCCAATCACCAAAGAAGGCTTGAGCGTGTTCACCACTTCTACCGTCGGCAAAGTCATAAACTACCGCCTTGATAGGTGCCAGCGTTGTCGTGGCATACGTCCACAGGTAAGCCCGTTTGGTTTTACCTGCACCTGGATCAAGTACCTGTACGGGCGTTTCATCGGCATGCACCACCGCGTGATTGAACATCGCTGCTTTGAGTGCATCCACAAGCGGTTGCAGTTGCACCCCACAAGCGCCTACCCATGCCGCCATGGTTGAGCGTGGAATGGCTAAGCCTGCGCGACCGAAGATTGTTTCTTGCCGGTACAGCGGAAGGTGATCGCTGTATTTGGCGATCAGCACCTGTGCCAGTAATCCGGTGGTAGGAATGCCTTTATCAATCACATGTGCAGGCACTGGTGCTTGGGTTAATGTCTCGCAAGTCATGCAAGCCCATTTACCGCGTACATGGCGCTCTACCGTAAATACGCCGGGCGTGTAATCTAGTTTCTCCGACACATCCTCACCGATGCGCTTTAACGCACAGCCGCAATGGCAAACGGCATTATCTGGTTCGTGGCGGAACTCGGTTCTTGGCAGATGGGCGGGTAGTGGTTGGCGGCGCGGCTTATTGTTCGCAGAATCAGCTACAGCAGGGCTGTCGGTACTTGCATCAGCCTCAGGCTTGACTGTTTGCAAAGCCGCCAGCTCTGTGGCGACGGCTTTTAAATCTTCTTCCAGCGCATCTTCTA
>JAYWIG010000056.1:0-17720 GCA_043789035.1 Betaproteobacteria bacterium | reverse complement strand
AGTCATTATGATGTCTAATAAGCACATGAAATCGTTTCTAAAATTACCCCAAATTATTCTCGTCGGCGTGGTAGCCGCGTTCTCTTCGATAGCGGTTGCGGCTGGCGATGCAAACAAAGGCGGTCAAATAGCCACTCAAGTGTGCGCCGCGTGTCACGGTGCCGATGGCAACAGTAATGCGGTTACGAACCCAAAACTTTCCGGCCAGCATGCTGACTACTTGTACAAGCAGTTGAGTAACTTTAAAGTAAAGGCCGGCGCGAAAGAAGCAGAGCGCGCTAACGCCATCATGGCAGGGTTCGCTGCGCAGTTGTCTGATGAGGATATGCGTAATGTTTCTGCTTACTACGAATCACAAAAGCTCAAACCTTCGTCAGCCAAAGACAAAGACCTTAGTGATTTAGGGCAAAAAATCTATCGCGGCGGCATTGCAGAGAAAAACGTGCCGGCCTGCGCAGGGTGTCACGGTGCTGCAGGTGCCGGTATTCCCGCGCAATATGCCAGATTGGGTGGACAATGGGCGGAGTACACCGAATCGCAACTAATTGGTTTCCGCTCGGGAGCTCGTAAAAACAATGCTCAGATGATGACCATCTCTGCACGGCTATCGGATAGGGAAATGAAAGCTGTATCAGATTACATAGCTGGGTTGCGCACCGCTAAATAACCTTTGGTATCTAGGTTACGCAGAGTGGGCCGCTTCGCGGCCCTTAACTTTTGTAGCGTAAGCTCATTGAAACGGTTACGACTTGGGTGTATCTTCCCTTGATTACATAAAACGGAACATCATGAGCGCTTCTCACAATACCTTTAAAGCAGATATTCGCGAATCTGAAATTACTCCTCGCTCGGTTTGGACAGGGAGGCGTGAAATTTTGAAATCAGCCGGCGTTGGTGCGGGGGCAATTCTAGGCTCAGGCATTGCAAGCAATTTGGTGTGCGCACAATCTACTGGGCCGCAAAAGCTTGCTACCAAAACGGGCCCCTACCCAACGATGGAAAAGCAAACGCCTTATAAAGACGTTACCACTTATAACAATTTCTACGAGTTCGGGCTTGAGAAAGATGACCCTGCAAAGAACGCGCAGTCGCTCAAAGTCAAGCCTTGGACCATCGCTATTGAGGGAGAAGTACTCAAGCCTAGAACTTTCGACATTGACGATTTATTGAAGCTTTCAGGCTTAGAGGAACGTGTGTATCGCATGCGCTGCGTTGAAGGCTGGTCCATGGTGATTCCGTGGGTTGGTTATCCATTGGCCGATTTGATTAAACAAGTGCAGCCTACAGGTAACGCGAAGTATGTTGAGTTTGTCACTTTGGCGGATCGAGGCCAGATGCCTGGCTTGCGTAATTCGGTCTTGCAGTGGCCCTATACCGAGGCTTTGCGGATTGATGAAGCGAATAATCCGCTTACGTTGTTGACGCTTGGGCTCTATGGTGAAGTGCTACCTAAACAGAACGGAGCGCCCGTGCGTTTGGTTGTTCCCTGGAAGTATGGTTTTAAAAGCGGCAAATCGATTGTGAAAATTCGCTTTGTGGAAAAGCAGCCGTTAACGAGTTGGAATCGAGCCGCGCCGAGTGAGTATGGTTTTTTCTCCAACGTGAATCCAGAGGTTGACCATCCCCGTTGGACACAAGCAACTGAGCGTCGTATTGGAGAGGACGGGTTTTTGCAAAAAAAGCGCCCAACCCTAATGTTTAATGGCTATGCTGAACAGGTTGCGTCCATGTATTCGGGTATGGACCTGAAACGATTCTTCTAGCGCAGTTTAGCTCAGGTTAACTACGGCAATGTCTGTTCGAGTGCTCAAAGGGCTTGTGTTTGTTGCAAGCCTGCTACCTTTTTTGCGACTTGCAGGAGCAGCGTTTTTTAGTTGGTTTGGTGGCTTAGGCGCAAATCCGATTGAATTGCTAACCCGGTCCACAGGCACATGGACGTTGGTGTTTCTTTGCATCACATTGAGCGTTAGTCCGCTGCGAAAACTGACGGGGTTTGCGCAACTTCTACAACTTAGAAGAATGTTGGGTCTGTTTACGTTCTTCTATGTTTGCCTACATTTCACAACCTATATTTGGTTTGATCAATGGTTCAGTCTTTCTTCGATTGTGAAAGACGTGTTTAAGCGCCCGTTTATAACCGCTGGGTTTTTAGCTTTCTTATTGCTCATTCCATTGGCGCTGACTTCGACGAATGGCATGATGAAGCGACTGGGGCGCAACTGGGTAAAGCTTCACAAGCTAATCTACCTGATTGCACCCATTGCCGTTGCCCATTATTGGTGGCATAAGGCGGGGAAAAATGCCCTCGAGGAGCCTATGGTCTATGCGCTTATAGTTGCGCTACTTCTAGGCTATCGAGTGGTGGCTAAGTGGCGGGTAAAAACCGCTCCAACGCGAAAAGCGACGGGATAGATTCTCGCTCTCGCACAACAAACGCTTTATCGCCATCCACCATCACTTCGCAAGCTCGGGGCCGTGAATTGTAATTAGAGCTTTGCGTCATTCCGTAGGCACCTGCGGAACCAATCGCCAATAAGTCGTCTTCGGCAATTGCCAACAACCTGCTTCTAGCGAGCCAATCGCCAGATTCACATACCGGGCCAACAACATCATACTCAGTTTGTGGGAGGTTGTTGGCGTTACGTTTGACCTCAACGATTGCATGATGCGCCTGATACAAGGTTGGGCGGATTAAGTCGTTCATCGCTGCGTCGACAATAGCGAAGTTCTTCGCTGCGGTTGGTTTGAGGTGCTCAACACGGGTGAGTAATACGCCAGCGTTGCCGACGATTGATCGGCCGAATTCAAACATTACCTCTAAACTGCGCGCTTTGGGGTGTTGTGCCAAGCGTTCAAAGACTTTGGCAAGTAGGTAGCCTCGCTTCGGAGGTATTTCTCCAGCCTTGTAAGGAATGCCTAGACCACCACCCAAATCTAGGTGTGTTAATTCAATGCCTGCGTTACTCAATTGATCGAAAAGCTCTAGGACCTTTTCGAGTGCTGCCATAAACGGCGCTACATCGGTAATTTGCGAACCGATATGGCAATCGATGCCGGTAACTTGCAGGTTAGGGAGGGTAGACGCTAACTTGTAAACTTCTAACGTGCGCTCGTGAGCGATACCGAATTTGTTTTCTTTTAAGCCGGTCGATATGTAGGGGTGTGTGCCCGCATCAACGTTTGGGTTGACGCGTAAGGAAACATGGGCAATTTTGTTCACACTAACGGCAAGCTCACTGAGTCGAGCTAATTCCGATTCGCTTTCTACATTAAAGCAGCGAACACCAACTTCGAGCGCTTGTAAAAGTTCTTCTCGCTTCTTACCAACTCCAGAGAAAACAATCTTCGAGGGGTTGCCGCCTGCTGCAATGACGCGTTCAAGTTCGCCACCAGAAACAATATCAAAACCGGCCCCCGCTTTTGCCAATACATTCAGTATCGCTAAGTTTGAATTTGCTTTAATGGCATAACAAACCATGACCGGTGCACCCCAAGGGCGAGCTACAGCCGCGTCCGCAAACTCTTGATAGGCATCGAGAATATGCTTTTTCGAATACACAAACGTTGGTGTGCCATGCGTTTGAGCAATGGATTCAAGAGAAACACCTTCAGCAAATAGCGAATTGTCTTTATAGGAAAAGTAAGGCTCGAAACTAGGCATAAGTTTTCTATTGAGTGCGCATTTGAGTAGGTTGGTCAGGCGTTTTTGTTTCCGGCTTTTGAATCGGCTCGGGCGGCTTTGCTCTAACTAAGGGGCCTCGTTGACCGCAGCCAACGATTAATGCCGACGCAAGCAAAAGCGCCACTACAATGGGTGTTAATTTCATTCACACATTTTAGTGGTTTTCCTTATGGCGACTGATAAGTCTTCCGATTTTGGTCTGCAGGTAGAGCAAGTGTTCCGTCGCATCGAAGATTGCTTCGATGCGTTGGATGTTGGTATCGAAACGGTTCGTCGAGGGCCGGTATTAGAAGTTGAGTTCGAGGATGGCAAGAAAATCGTTATCAATAGCCAAGCGCCGATGAAGGAAATATGGATGGCGGCCAAAGTTGGTGCGTTCCACTTCCGCTCGGTTGATGGCAAGTGGTTGGACACTCGCACCTCAGAAGAGTTTTTTGCAATGCTGTCTCGAATTGCATCAACCTTGGCCGGGCAGGCAATCATTGTTGCCTAAGCCCCGTCGCATTCACTCAGGTGTTAGAAAACCTGATCACGTACCTGTTGGACGTTTTCGATTGGCGGCGCAATATTGACGCCTACGGATGCGATGCCTTGGCCCGGTTGAGTCTCAGAGTAGAAAAAATCGCCCGAAATTCCGACTACCCCGGTTGGAGTATCTTTTTGAATCTCAGGTACGTTTTTCAGCGCACGGCCCATATAGTTAATCCAAATAGGTAAAGCGAGGCCGCCACCGGTTTCCCGCTCGCCAAGGTTGCGAGGTTGGTCATAGCCAACCCATGCGACCGCCGCCACGGTCGGCTGATACCCCGCAAACCACGCATCGTGAGAGTCGTTTGTGGTCCCAGTTTTGCCGGCAAGATCGCCTCGCTTTAAAGACAACGCGCGGGTTGCGGTACCCACCTTGACAACGTCGCGCAGCATGACATCCATGATGAAAGCATTGCGCCCATCAATTGCACGAATCGATTCGTCACCGGCCTTGTTTGGGCGTGCTTGGGCAAGCACTTTGCCATCTTGATCGGTAATTTTCGAAACAATATATGGCTCGATTTTAAAACCGCCGTTTGCAAATACCGAAAATGCCCCGACCATTTGCAAAGGCGTCGCTGAGCCAGCACCGAGTGCCATTGTCATATACGGCGGGTTCTTTTCTGGATCGAAACCGAAGCGGCTAATGTAGTCTTGCGCGTACTGGCTACCAATGTTTTGCAAGATGCGAATGGACACCATGTTTTTAGATTTTGCCAAGCCAGTACGCATGCGCATTGGGCCGTCGAATTTACCGTCATAGTTTTTAGGTTCCCATGACACGCCACCGGTTAGGCCGGCGTCGATCGTCACTGGCGCATCATTGATGACAGTGCTCATCATGAAGCCTTTTTCAAGTGCGGCTGAGTAAATAAACGGCTTAAAACTTGAGCCCGGTTGCCGTATCGATTGGGTTACCCGATTGAACTTATTGCGATCAAATTGAAAGCCACCAACTAAAGCTCGAATTCCTCCGTCGGACGTATCACAGGCGACAATTGCCGCTTGCACTTCAGGCAGTTGTGTAATGTCCCACTGGCCCGTTTTTCTTTCGATCATACGAATGACAGCGCCTCTTTGAATGCGCTTATTGCCGGGCATTTTGTCGCTAAGATGGTTCGCCGCAAATCGCATGCCTTCAGGGCTAATGTCGATAGTGCTGCCTTTGCCACGGCTTACCTGAACATTGCGAGGGCTGACCTGTAAAACTATAGCTGCCGCAAACTCCTCAACGTCACCAATTTCAGCCAATGCATTTTCAACATCTTCCTCTGCCTTGGCGGCATCTGTCGAAAGGGTAACAAAGCTTTCGGGCCCTCGGTAGCCATATTTGCGGTCATAGTCAATCACGCCTTGCTTCACAGCTGCATTGGCGGCTTTTTGATCTTCAGACCGAATGGTTGTATAGACAGTTAAGCCAGCGGTGTAGGCCTCTTCTTTATATAAATCTACTGCAAACTGCCTCGCCATTTCGGACACATAGGGTGCAGATAGAGCAAAGTCTACCGAGGTAGGTTGGTACTTTAGGACTTCGATTAAAGCAGCGTCAAGTTCGGCCTTTGTGATGAAATTAGCCTCTTGCATCCTATTTAAAATATAACGTTGGCGCTCGGTCGCCCGCTTTGGGTTTACTAAGGGATTAAAGCGGGATGGTGCTTTTGGTAAGCCCGCTAACATAGCCGCTTCGGCGGGCGACAGTTTGTTTAGCGGTTTGCCAAAATAGGCTTGCGCCGCAGATGCGAAGCCGTAAGATCGATTGCCTAGGTAAATTTGATTGATGTAGATTTCTAAAATCTGCGGTTTAGTTAGGCTGTCTTCGATTCGCAACGCCACTAAAATTTCATAAATTTTGCGGCTATAACTTTTTTCTGTTGAGAGAAAAAAATTGCGGGCAAGTTGCATTGTGATGGTGCTGGCACCTTGCTCTTTGCCGCCAGATACGACGTTTGAGAGTCCGGCTCTCACAATACCTTTAAAGTCAACACCGCCGTGCTCAAAAAAACGGCTGTCTTCGGCGGCCAAAATCGCATTCTTCATGAGAGGAGGAACATCAGCAATTTTTACGAGACTTCGGCGCTCTTCGCCGAATTCACCAATTTGAACTCCGTCGGAAGTAAATATCCGCAGCGGTACCTTTGGCTTGTAGTCCGTCAATGCGTCCATTGATGGCAAACGATCATTGGCTAACAGTAATGCCAGACTTAATCCAAGCGCGCCGCAAATCGCCACCACAAGGGGGGTGCCAACGATGAGCAAAAGAAGGGTTAGCCAGATGCGGCCGCGCTGAAGAGCAAATTGCATGGGAAGGCCCTGAAAGTCGCGAAGGACAGATATTACGATTATAAGTCTCAATCGGTAGGTGTCGCATTGGCGTCACACAATTGAATCTGCCAGTGGCGTTTAAAGAAGCTATAAGTCTGGCATCCCTACCATTTGTGAAAAGCCTCGACGACAAGTTTTGGTCTAAGCCAGCTCAGAACCAAACTGATTTTCCCTCTGGCAAAGCTCAAATAATCCGGTTGATCGAAATTCTTTAAATTTTGTTAAACGTGCAGTATGCAACGCTAAAAGTTCGGCGGTTGATTCGGGGCGCTAAACGGTAGGGCTGGCACTGTCGCGTTTTTTCGAAACGCTTTACAGTAACTAATGAAAGTTGTTAGCATTCTAGTATTAGCTTAAAAACCTGCTGTAACTTATTAATTTTTCTAAGATTTTTGGTTTTTAACCCGAGAAAATGATCGATGTTTAAACTGGCAAATCCATTCAAAAAGTCGAGTTCACCATTAATTGGTATCGATATCAGTTCTTCCGCCGTGAAAGTGGTAGAGCTGATTGCTGGTCAGTCTACTTTGATGAAACTCGAGCGTTATGCCATTGAACCTATAGAACGTGGCTCCGTCACCGACGGTGCGATCGAAAAGCCTGATGCGGTAGCTGATGCGCTCAGCCGAGCCCTCCGAAAGGCCTCCATCAAGACAAAAGACGCAGCGCTTGCTTTGCCAGCTGCGGCGGTCATTACCAAAAAAATCCTGTTGCCCATGGGAATGAGTGACGACGAATATGAAATTCAGGTTGAAAGTGAAGCCAGCCAGTACATTCCATTTTCGATTGATGAGGTCAACTTAGACTTTCAAATTATTGGCCCAGCCATTAATTCCGAAGGTGACTTAGAAGTTTTGCTTGCCGCCTCCAGAAAAGAGAAAGTAATTGATCGAGTATCGATCGCGGAAATGTGTGGAATGAAAGCAGTTGTTGTAGACATTGAGTCGTATGCTGCTAAGGGTGCTTTGGATCATGCAACCCAATTCCTATCAACTAGCCCCAAAGACAAGATCATCGCCGTTTTTGATATTGGGCACACATTAACAAAACTCACAATTCTTTTAAACGACCAGACAGTGTTCGAGCGTGAACAAGCATTTGGCGGAGCTCAACTGACACAAGACATAGTGCGTCTATATGGACTTACGCCAGAAGAAGCTGAAGTGAGAAAGCGCTCAGGCGACTTACCCGATAATTTTGTAAATGATGTCTTGAACCCTTTTGTGGACCAGCTAGCTGGGGATGCGTCGCGCTCCTTGCAGTTTTTCTTTACATCAACGCCCTTTACGAAAATCGACCAAATTCTGTTGGCTGGAGGCTCTAGCGTGATACCAGGGTTAATCGAGGCAATCGCCGAGCGAACCCAGGTCATTACCGAAATCGTTAGCCCGTTTCAAGGGATGGAGGTTGCAAGTACCGTTCGCGAAAAGCAACTCAAACTCGATGCCCCTGCATTGCTAGTGGCCTGCGGATTAGCGATGAGAAGGTTTGATACATGATTCGCATAAATTTACTGCCACACCGTGAAATGCGCCGTGAAAGGCGAAAAAAAGACTTTGTTGGTTTAGGTGTACTGACAGCAATCATCGCTTCGGCCATCGTATTTTTGGTCGGCGTTTACAACTCGAATCAAATTAGTCGCCAAGAAGAACGCAATCAATTTGTCAAAAAGAAGAATGAAGATCTTGATACAAAGATCAAAGAAATCGCCTCTTTGCGGCAAGAAATTGAAGCATTAAAGGCTAGGCAAAAAGCGGTTGAAGACTTGCAAAGTGATAGAACTGTGCCTGTCCATATCTTGGATGAATTAGTTAAGTACACCCCTGAAGGGATTTTCTTTAAGCAAGTTAAGCAAGAAGAGAAGAAGCTGACCCTAGTTGGCTTAGCGCAATCGAATGAGAAAGTGTCGGAGTTGTTGCGTAATTTGCAAGGTAATACGCCTTGGATGGAACGTCCTGAATTGATTGAAATCAAATCGGCACTGTTACCACAGCCTAACGGTAAAGAAAGCAAAAAGGTTTTTGAATTCCAGCTGTCGACCTTGATTAAGAGTTCGCCTGCACCTGCCCCAAATGCACCAAGGCCTCAAGCTCAAGCGAGTTCTGTAGATCAGCCCAAGTCGGCATTGGCAGGTGTGCAAACAATTCCGCCCGCTCCGGTTAAAGCGAAGTAAGTAACCATGGCAAAACCTAAACTCCCAAGTATTAACATCGACTTCAGTGAATTTGGTAAGCAGTTTCAAGGCTTGCAGGGTAGACATCCTGGTCTTTGGCCAGCTTTGCCGAAATTTGCACTGTTAATTGCGGGGGCGTGCGCATTGCTTGGTGTTGCCTATTTCCTGTATTGGCAGGGGCAACTGGAAGAATATGAAGCTGGTCGAGCAAAGGAAGAACAACTCAAGGCTGAGTTCAAAGATAAGATTAAGCAAGCCGTCAATTTGGATGTTTTGAAGCAGCAAAAGCTTCAGGTTGAGAAATATGTTGGACAGCTAGAAAAGCAACTTCCGAGCAAAGCTCAAATGGATGCGCTCTTATCAGACATCAACCAAGCCGGTATAGGCCGAGGATTGCAGTTTGAGCTCTTCAAGCCCGGATCAGTGGTTGTAAAGGACTACTACGCTGAGCTGCCTATTAGTATCAAATTGGTCGGTAGTTATCACGACCTAGGTGCTTTTACCAGCGACATTTCAAACTTGCCGCGAATCGTCACGTTGAATAATATGCTTCTTCAAATGAGTGATAAGGGAATGCTGACGCTCGAAACGACGGCTAAAACATTTAGGTATTTAGATGACGCGGAAATCATTGCCCAACGAGCCGAAGCCGCTAAGAAGAAAGCCGGTGCAGCGCCGCCGCCTCCGCCGGCCTCAGGAGGCCCAAAGAAATGAAGTTGTTAGTGTTCCCCGTTACGGTTTTACTTGCTCTAACCGCCTGCTCATCGGAGCAGTCTGAGTTACAAGCGTGGATGGACGAAGAAACCAAAGCCGTTGTACCGACAAAAGAAAAGATAACCGAGCCCAAAGCATTCGCGCCGTACCGCTATGAAAATGCGACTCAGGTCGATCCATTTTCCAATGTAAAGCTGGCTACCGCACTCGATAGATTACAGAAAAATAAAGGCGCGTTGCAGCCTGATTTGAAGCGTCGCCGAGAAGTTTTA
Source organism: Betaproteobacteria bacterium (assembly GCA_043789035.1). Taxonomy (GTDB): domain Bacteria; phylum Pseudomonadota; class Gammaproteobacteria; order Burkholderiales; family Burkholderiaceae_E; genus JAYWIG01. The sequence goes on along the minus strand of JAYWIG010000056.1, from coordinate 8,029 downwards.
GAAAATTTCCCGTTAGAAAATATTCGCATGGTTGGCCATCTGGCTAACAACAAGTCAGCATTTGCGCTTTTGCAGGCCGAAAACGTTGTTTACCAAGCCAAGATTGGAAACTATCTTGGTCAAAACTTTGGGGTGATTACAAAAATGAATGACACCGAAGTACAAATTAAAGAACTCGTACAAGATGCCGCGGGTGAGTGGACAGAACGAGAGACTGCATTGCGCATCCAGGAGAAAAAACAATGAAACTTCAATCAGGCTTAGGGCTTTGGGCCCATGTGCTCTGGCTTTGTATGGCATGTTTGCCCAGCTTTGCCACAGCGCAGGAAAACTCGATTGAGTCCATCACAAGCTCCCAGCAAGGGCAAACAACTGTTGTAAGAATTAACTTGAAATCTCCTCCGGCTGCAATGCCTGGTTCATTTGCAGTTAGTAATCCACCGAGAGTTGCTTTTGACTTTGGTGAAACTGAGAATAAGATGGGTCGAGCGACTGTTGACATGGCCCAAGGAGACGTTCGAAATGTTTCTTTAGCGCAATCGGGTAAACGTTCTCGTGTCGTTTTTAATCTTCGCAGGCCGATGACGTACAGTACGGCTGTTGAGGGTAATGCGGTTGTTGTCACCATGGACCCCTCAGGTGCAGGCGATACTCTAGTGGCACCTCAACCAACCGTATTTAACGTCGCAAAAGTAGACGCTAAGTCGGATCATGCTTTAAGAGACATAGACTTTAGGCGCGGCAAAGACGGCGAAGGCAGAATCATTATCGATTTGTCTGATCCGCAAGTTGCTGTCGACATTCGCCAGCAAGGTAATCAAGTCGTGGTCGACTTTCTGCGTTCCAAGTTACCAGATAATCTTCGCCGCCGATTGGACGTGGGCGATTTTGGCACGGCGGTGAAATTTGTGAGAGCCTTTCAGCAGGGAGACAACGCGCGCATCGTGATTGAGCCTCAGGGCTTGTGGGAACACAATGCCTATCAGAGCGACAACCAGTTTGTAGTTGAAGTGAAGGCAATAAAGGAAGATCCGAATAAGCTCGTGCAGGGTACTCGGCAGGGCTATCGTGGTGATCGCCTATCGCTGAATTTTCAGAACGTTGATGTGCGGGCACTTTTGCAAGTGATTGCCGATTTCACTAACTTAAATATTATAACTAGCGACTCTGTTGCTGGTTCTCTAACATTGCGCCTGAAAGATGTTCCTTGGGACCAAGCCCTTGATATTGTGATGCAATCAAAGGGCTTGGATATGCGCAAAAATGGCAACGTGTTGTTGATTGCGCCTCGTGAAGAGCTGGCGATCAAAGAGAAGCTTGAGTTGGAGTCTAAGCAAGCCATTGTTGCCATAGAGCCTCTCAAAACAGAAGCCTTCACCTTGAATTACCAGAAGGCTGAAATCATTGGCAAAATGCTCAACACATCGGCCGGTGGTGGTGGTACAGAACCCGGCGGCCAAAGACTTCTATCTAAGCGCGGCAGCGTCGTGACTGATATTCGAACGAATAAATTGTTTGTGCAGGATGTGCCGGCAGTTTTAGATGAAGTACGGAAGATGATCTTACAAATAGATATTCCGGTGCGCCAAGTTTTAATCGAAGCTCGGGTGGTTGAAGCAGACGATAAGTTCTCTAGGAATTTGGGCGTCAAGTTGGGCTACAACGACCTTCGATCTACGATATCTAGGCCGACAACCACGACTGATTTAGCAACGGGAACCGTTAGCCAAATCAATGTTCCGACTTACGGCGCAGGTCGTAACACTTTGGGTGGATTTTCGACAATTTCGGGCAACTTGTCGGGCGTGAGGGATTTGTCAGGTCAGAATGGCTCGACAATTACTAACAACGGCGTCAGCGTGCTTGGCTTTGGAAGATCAACAGCTGCGGATAATGCCAATTTTGTTAATCTACCAGCAAACGGAATTTCTGGTGCCAATCCTGGAACTTTTGCCATCAGTTTATTTGGTTCCAGCTTAAGCCGGTTTATCAACCTTGAGCTATCGGCACTTGAGGCCGACCAACGAGGCAAAATTGTATCAAGCCCAAGGGTGTTAACTTCAGATCAGGGAAAAGCAGTGATCGAGCAAGGCACTGAACTGCCTTATCAAGTAGCAACGGCAAGCGGCGCTACATCGATTGTTTTTCGGAAAGCTAACTTGAAGTTAGAAGTTACGCCTCAGATTACACCCGATGGCAATATCATCATGGATGTGCAGGTAAATCGAGACCAGATCGGCCAGTTAACCCCAGGTGGTTATGCGATCGATACCAGGTCTGTTAAGACGCAGGTATTGGTTGAGAACGGTGGCACAGTGGTAATTGGTGGTGTTTATGAGCAATTTGAGCGTAATCGCGTCAATAAAGTACCGCTCTTGGGGGATCTGCCAATTATTGGCAATGCCTTTAAAAACACTCAGAAAACTGCCGATAGAAATGAATTGCTCATCTTCTTGACGCCAAAAATCGTTACTGACAACTTGGCGGTGAACAAATGACATTAACGACTCAAACTTTATTATTAGCCATGGCTAAATCATCGCGCGCATTGCTTTTTGTACCTCTTGTTTGTGGCGCTTTGGTACTAGCCGGTTGTGGTGGCGGCAGCGGTGCAGGTGCCGCTTCGGGTGCCACTACGGCCGCAGTGGTTGCGCCAACGGTATCTGGAGGCTCCGCAACGTTAAAAGCTAAATCAATCGTGTTGTTGACCAATCAGCCGAGTTTGCCTTCTGACGGAAAAACAACTGCCACTATCACCGTTTTAGTCAAAGACGAGGGAAACCGAGCTCTGGCCGATGCCACGGTAGATTTGACTACCACTGATACAGGTACAGTAATCCAGCAAGTATTGACTAAAACGTCGGTTGACGGGTCGATAGTCGCGACGGTGACGTCGACTTCAAAAGCGAATAGGATTATTCCAATTAAGGCGACGGTCGGCACAAATGTGTCCACAATCGACATACCCGTTGCTGGAACCACCGTATCGTTGAGCGGTCCACTGTCTTTGCCTTTCGGGGGAAGTGGCGATTTTACGGTTGTCGCTAAAGATTCGTCAGGCCTTTCTTTACCAAATGTGGATGTGGCAATAAAAAGTAGCGCAGGTAATACTGTGACCCCTGCGACCATCAAAACTAACTCGAATGGACAGGCCTCATTTAAGGTGACGATCAGCAAGAGCGGCGTCGATACTATTAGTGCCGATGCTGCCGGTAGCAGCGGTGCGGTGAAGGTCAGTGTTGCATCTACTTTGTTGTCCTTCACTGGGGTGATCCCGGCTGAGGAAGTCATTGTGAATAATGTTAAAAATGTTGGTGTTTTGATTACGGATAGTGGCGTTCCTGTCTCAGGAAAAACTCTATCAATTAATGCTACTAGGGGTACAGTTACTACGCCCTTGGGCGGCTCCAACATCGTTACGGATGTTGCCGGTCGAGCGAGTTTCACGGTGACGTCGCTTGATGCTGGCCCAAGCACGCTAACCGTATCAGACGCCGGAGGTACGATAGTAACTACTGCTGCGATTGCTTTTATCTCGACGACACCTGCAGTCATTAAAGTGCAGGCTTCGCCTGGTACAGTAGCGGCTAACGCTATTGGTACGAGCGGTAACTCGAGTCAACTGCTAGCAAACGTAAAAGACGCTTCGGGAAATCCGGTAAAAGGCGTCGTCGTTAACTTTAGTGCAGACGCTGATCCGAGCAATGGCAATATTCAACCTAGCTCGGCTGTTACGGACAGTTCGGGTAATGCAACGGTTGCTTTTATTGCTGGCCCGAATGTGACGGGACCCGACCAAGTCGTACTGCAAGCGAAGGTGAATGGCACTTCTATCTCTAGCAAAGCGAGTTTGACGGTGGCGAGCCGACAAGTGTCGATTCGATTAGGAACAGGCAACAAGATTGAGATTGATGGCTTGACGCGCTACAAATTCCCTTGGACCGCCGTTGTCGTTGATTCGTCAGGCTCGCCCATCTCTGGTGCCCTAGTGACGGTGCAGGTTGTGCCACTTGGATACTACAAGGGCAGTTGGGTTAAATCAGGAAGCGTTTGGACTATTGGCGCCTACCAGACTGATAGCAATGGGCAAGACTCGCCCCAGGGTAACCCGACTAGCGCTTTTCCTGTCTATTGCCCATCAGAAGACACTTCGCCAGCCGATGGCAACTTACAAGCTGGCGAGGATTTAAATGCTAACGGAAAGCTTGATCCTGGAAACGTTGCAACGACTGATGTCTCACCTGCCGGACGGGTTACCGGTGCAAACGGATTTATAGACTTTAACGTCGTATACGCGAAGAGTTTCTCGAACTTTACAAAGGTGCGGATTGACGTGAAAGCACAGGTCTCGGGTACCGAAAGTGCTGTGTCTGAGAGCTTCGTGCTGCCGATGGAAGCCGGTGATGCCACAGCCGCTGCGCCGCCGAGTATCCCTGGTTCTTTTGACGGCCCATTTGGACGAATCGTGATCTCCCAATCAACTGAAAATGTGGGTACACCACCCGTAGCCACCCCTATCCCGGGGGCACCCTTGAGCCCCTGTCAAAACCGTAGGTAGTTTTATAGTGCAACAACCCATCACGCTAATCGGCATGATGGGGTCTGGCAAGTCGACTGTGGGTCGTCGTCTTGCATCCCATTTGGGAATTGACTTCATTGATGCCGACAAAGAGCTTGAAGCTCGATGCGGTGTTCCGATCGCCACCATTTTCGAGCTTGAGGGTGAGGCTGGCTTTCGTAAACGTGAAACAGACTTGATCGCTGAACTGCTCGCCGAGCCAATATTCCGAGTGCTGGCAACTGGTGGTGGTGTGGTGTTGGCAGAGGCGAATCGCGTTTGCTTAAATGAGCATTCCCGTTGTGTTTACTTGGAGGCACAGGTAAACGATTTGTGGATTCGACTGCGTAACGATAGGGAGCGGCCCTTACTTCAAACAGCGAACCCAAGGGCAAGAATTGCGCAGCTAGCAGAGGCTAGGCATCCGCTGTATCTAGAAACGGCCCATCTTACTGTTAAAACGGGGCGTCAGGGTGCAGAGCGCGCAGTGAGCGATATCATCACTGCTTTGGCTTTGGAATAAAGACCTATGGTTGATACTGCGCCAGCTGCGTCGGTTCGTATTGAATTGCCCAACAACCCCTACCAAGTTCTGATTGGTCAGGGTGTCATGACTGCACCTGTTCTTTTTCCGCTCATAGCAGGCCGCCAGGTGGCAATTGTTTCGAACATTACGGTTGCTACCATTTACGGCAAACTGGTTGAGCAACGAATTGCGGCTGAATGCAGCAAAGTAATTTCTATCACTTTGCCCGATGGTGAAAAGTACAAGACTTGGGAAACTTTAAATCTTATTTTCGATGGACTGCTAGCGAATCGATTTGATCGACGTTGTCTGATCATCGCCTTAGGCGGTGGCGTTGTTGGTGATATGGCAGGCTTTGCGGCGGCAAGCTATCAGCGCGGCGTTGAATTTGTACAAATTCCCACGACTTTACTTTCACAAGTTGATTCAAGCGTTGGTGGTAAAACTGGTATCAATCACCCCGCCGGTAAAAACATGATTGGCGCTTTTCATCAGCCAAAGCTTGTGCTTGCAGATACTTCAGCGTTAGCGACTTTACCCGTGAGAGAGCTTGCTGCAGGGCTGGCCGAAGTGATTAAACACGGCGCAATTATTGATAAAGCTTACCTAGATTCGACGGCTTCAGATATGCAGAAGCTTTTAAGGTTCGATCAACATGCTTTAACTGATGCCGTAAAGCGGTCTGTTGAAATTAAGGCTAGTGTGGTAATTGAAGACGAGCGCGAGGCTGGCTTGCGTGCAACTTTAAACTTCGGTCATACCTTTGGGCATGCGATCGAATCGGGCATGGGCTATGGTGAGTGGTTGCACGGCGAAGCTGTTGGTGCCGGTATGGTGATGGCTGCCGATCTTTCGTGCCGCTTAGGGTTACTAAAAAAAGCCGATAGAGATTTGCTTGAAAGCATTATTGCAAGTGCTGGGCTGCCAACAAAAGGCCCTGCTTGGGCTGCGGACAAGTACATCGAGTTAATGAGTGTGGACAAAAAAGCGCAAGCCGGTATTCCGAAGTTCATTCTTCTTGATGGACTAGGCAAAGCTTTGGTTACCTCTGTCGATAATAAGCCTTTGCGCGAAACACTCGCGGCTTGTATTTAAAAGGTAAACGCAAAAGTGTTAGCGCCTTACGCAAGCTCTTTCACCCACAGCAAAGGCCGCCTGCATGGTGAATCCGAGCCCGCTTACAGAAGCGTGGACCAGCGCGATGGTTTTCAGCGGGACAGAGATCGCATCGTGCATAGCAATGCATTTCGGCGACTTGAGTATAAGACCCAAGTGTTTATCAATCACGAAGGGGATTTGTTCCGCACCCGCTTAACGCACTCGTTAGAAGTAGCTCAAATAGCTCGCAGCATTGCGCGTTCGTTGCAGTTAAATGAAGACTTAGTTGAGGCTATTTCGTTGGCGCATGATTTGGGACACACACCTTTTGGGCATGCAGGCCAAGATGCCCTTCATGCTGCGATGCGGGAGCACGGCGGGTTTGAGCATAACTTGCAATCGCTTCGAGTTGTCGACAAGCTTGAGCTGAGATATGCGGAGTTCGACGGGCTAAATTTATGTTTCGAAACACGCGAGGGTATTTTGAAGCATTGCTCAGTTGCGAATGCCCGTAGCCTTGGCTCAGTTGGTGAACGCTTTATTCAAAAGCTTCAGCCATCATTAGAAGCGCAAGTTTGCAATTTAGCTGATGAAATTGCCTATAACAATCATGATATTGACGATGGGCTGCGCTCCGGGCTAATTTCCATCGAACAGCTCAAGTCGGTGGATTTGTTTGCAGCCCATTGGAATGATGTTCATCGCAAACATAAAGGGCTGGCGCAGAAACGTGCCATTCATGAAACTATTCGCCGAATGATAAGTACCTTGGTGCTTGACTTGGTGATTTGTTCCAAAACAAAGATATATGACGCAAAAATCGCCAGTTTGGATGATGTGAAGCGAGCGCCAACTTTGATCTCGTTTACGGATGCAACCGCCGCTGCAAGTCAGCAACTTAAAAAATTCCTGAAGGCTGAGCTCTATTCACACCCCTCGGTAAATTCGAAGATGGCGCATGCGAAAACGGTTGTTACAACCCTCTTTGAAATGTACCAAGTGAACCCTAGGCTAATGCCTGAAGATCATGTCGAAAATTTCGAGGCGCGTGGCATGCGGGCAGTAGCTGACTACATAGCAGGAATGACCGATCGATTTGCGCTTCGTGAATATGCAAAACTTGGACTTGGCGAAATCCCTGCCTAAAAAGTCCTTTAAATCACAGGTCGTTGTAAATCTGCGATAATTTATGCCCTCCTTGGTGGACTGGCAGTGGACTGCTAATAGACTATTAAGGGGGTCGCTGCGCAGCAGCATTGTGACTCAAAATTTACTAGTATTGAATTTTCCAAGGTGCTCGGAATGAACGCTCTCGACCTTCGTAAGCAAGACATGATTAAACACGGCCTTTATGACTCTGCCAATGAGCATGATGCATGTGGTGTCGGTTTTGTGGCCCATATTAAGGGGCATAAGAGCCACAAAATCGTTGAGCAAGGTCTACAAATCCTCTGTAATCTCGATCATCGGGGCGCTGTCGGTGCTGATCCTCTGATGGGCGATGGTGCGGGTATTTTGATTCAAATGCCGGATCAGTTCTTCCGCGAAGAAATGGCCAAACAAGGCGTGGTCTTGCCTCCAGCCGGTGAATACGGTGTTGGCATGGTGTTTTTACCGAAAGAACACGCTTCCCGTTTAGCCTGTGAGCAAGAGTTGGAGCGAGCGGTGAAAGCTGAAGGTCAGCAAATACTTGGCTGGCGGGACGTGCCGGTGGATAAAGACATGCCAATGTCACCCACAGTGCGTAGTAAAGAACCGATTATTCGCCAAATTTTCGTGGGTCGCGGTGCCGACATCATGGTCACTGATGCGCTTGAGCGTAAGCTGTATGTCATTCGTAAAATGGC
>JAYWIG010000055.1:0-4613 GCA_043789035.1 Betaproteobacteria bacterium | reverse complement strand
AAGAGCGCCAAGATCAACACAATGGCTGATCACCACGCAAACTAGGGTGGGGAAAATTCAAATGCCACTTCTGGGGAATTTACGATTGGCATTGACAGCGTCGGCTTGGTTGGCGATGAGTGAGTCGATGATTTGGTTAGGGTTCTGAAACTGGACGAGTTCAACATCAAGCCCAGCCTTTTCAAACAGGCGATCCTGCACGGCCACATAGAGCGCCGTGGTTTGCATGATGGGCAGCCAAGAAAGCTTAACTTTATCTCGCTGCTGCGCGTGCAGCCACGGCGTGGCGAGAGATGCTGTTAGGGCGGCGGTTGATTTCAAGACATGTCGTCGATGTTGGCTCATGCTGCTTTCCTCGAAGTGGTTGAATTAGGGATAGGCATCACTTGCCTGCCCAATAGATGAAGCGGCGTTCGAGCCGCAAAAAGATCACGTTGAGACCGTATCCCAAGCAACCCGTGGCAATAATCGAGGCATACATTTGTCGCAGATCGAAGATTTGTTGCGCATCAATGATGCGGCGACCCATGCCGTTAGCTGAGCCGATGAACATCTCCGCAACGATGATTACTACCAAGGCATAAGACACGCCCAAGCGCAAACCGACACAGGTCTGCGGCATCGATTCGAAGAACATCACATCTCGGAAAATGCGGGCACGTGAAGCCCCCATCACACGCGCAGCTAGGATACGGGTGGGTCGTGCATTCATCACGCCATAAGCTACGTTGAAGACGATGACTAACCAAGCCGAAAATGCCGCCACGCCGATTTTTGACTCCTCGCCAATGCCAAAGATCAATAGAAACAAGGGGAACATGGCGGTAGCAGGCGTTGAGCGAAAGAAGTCAATGGCGAACTCGAAGGCGCGGTAAATGCGAGTGTCCGAGCCCAGCACGATACCTGCCGGTACACCAAGCACAGCGGCCACGGCAAAAGCGCCCAATGTACGCTTGAGTGTGCCCAGAAAATCGCCCCAGATCGAGCCATCAACCATGGAGCCCCAGAGAGTGGCCAGTGTCGATACGGGATCCGGTAGGAGCTTGGGACTGATCCACTGACCGGCGGCCGCTACCCACCAGAGCGCAAACAGCAGGAGCGGGCCCACCCAGAACGGATGTTTGAGCAAGCGATCAAAGCCCATCATCGGCGCACCTCGCGCTGGAAGATGGCTAGGCTGCGTGCTTTGCAGGCAATGAAGGTTGGATCAGATAATGTGGCATCAGTTCGTGGTCGATCTGCCGTCACCTCCACGATGTCTGCGACCGTGGTGGGGCGCTTGGTGAGCAGCAGCACATGGTCAGCGAGATAGACGGCCTCTTCAAGATCATGCGAGACCAAGAGCATAGTCACACCTGTTTGCTGAAATACAGTTTGCAGCTTATCTCGGATAAACAACGTCATCTCATAATCCAGCGCAGAAAAAGGCTCGTCGAGAAACATCACTTCGGGCTTAGGCGCCAGAGCGCGTAGGATGGACACCAGTTGTTGTTGGCCACCCGATAGATCAGATGGTCGACTTGCAAGATCAAACCCAACCTCGAATTGCTTAATCAGTTCATCGACACGATGCTGCCGTTCGGCCTTTGCTTGGCCGCGCACTTTCAGAGGATATTCAATGTTTTCCCGCGCACTCATCCAAGGAAAAAGCGCATCACGATAGTTTTGGAATACATAGCCAATCGTCACGTCTTTGACGCCTCGACCATCAAATAGAACCTCGCCTCCGTCCATCTCGGTCAGGCCAGAAATCAGGTTGATTAGGGTCGATTTCCCGCATCCGTTGGGGCCGAAAATGGAGATAAAGCTGCCTTTGGGTATGTCTAAATCAAGCCCAGCGTAAAGTATTAAGCCACCAAAATTTTTCTTCAGACCACGAATCGTAATGGCTGGGCGCTTGACAGCATCGAAGTTGAGTTTCACTGTGATCGTGGTCATTCGTTTTATGGTCGGCCGAAAGGGTCCAGAAAAATGTCATGCGTGTCATGCGTGTCATGCACTAACGGGCCCAATTTGGTGCGCAAACAATGCTTGTGAGCAAACACTCAGGAAGGCATGCAAATTCCATACCATCAAGCTTGCCGGCAATTTGAAAACAGACTATTAAACATCCGAAATATGATGGACGCGCAAGTCCCAAAAGCCTTTGACGGATCACGGATAAACGAATGAGACATGCAACCACAGAAGCCAAAGTGTCAAACTGTTTTCACGCCTGAATTTGACTGCCTTTGCATCGATTCGCAATGCCATTTGCGCTAAAAACGGCGTCTGAAATGGCACTTTCCTTGGGAAAACCAGTCATATCTCCGCTGTGGACTCGATCGGGCAACATCTCTCCCGCACACTTCCGCGCTTGATTTTTAGTGCACTATTTTTTAGGGCCCTAGTTTCGCCACTCACTAGCGCTTACCAATGGCTTACCAATGCAGCGACTGATCTTGATCAGCTGCATCTGGATATGTCGCATTGACTTCCTATTCGCTAGCTGTCGCGTTCGGCGCTAGTACTCCAAAACGCAAGTTTCAAAGAAGGCTAACGTGCAAAGCACGTTATGCCGGAATTAGAGTAACTATGTCGAGGCTGCAGAGGTGAAGGTACCAACGCGGCGATTCGTGCGATACAAGATTTGACCCGAAACCATCAACCGCTGCGTACCTGTTGAGTCGCATAACCACACGCAAACGGCCTAATTGTCGATAAGATCTGGCGAGGCAAAACGCCTCCGAGGATATCTCGGTCACAAAGCCCCTGAACAGCGCGACCTATCCGTTAGTAGTAAACAAGCACGGTAAAAGGTGGGTACTTATTTGACTCCTGAACGGGATCACAAGGCTGTAGCTCAATGCCATATTGCCCACCATAACAACCCTGCGCGGATATTCCAACATAGATGGTGTTTCCTCGACGTAAGAAAAAGCCATTGTCTTTACCGCTTAACTCGTCAGGCGCCGTAATAAAGGTTTGGCGTTCGCAGGTTAAGTCTCCTTGGGCGCAAAAGGCATAGACAAGGCGAGTAGCTGAAGGCGTTGCCACAGCATCTGCTTGCAGAATACGGTAGCGAGCGGTTGCTTTGCCCGTCGTAGCGTTCAGGATTGTGTAAATGTAGTGCTTCGCCCCAGGCATGATGGGAAAGCTCCAACCAAGCTGTATGCCCGGTAAAGGTGGACTATTGGGCTGATTTGGGTTCCGAATTTCGTTGTCTATGGTCAAGCTAATCAGGGCCGGTTGCACGTCCCGCACTGGTATCGTAGAACTGGCCTCACCAACTTTTTTCTTAATTCCTGAAATCGTCTGAAAAACCTCAACATTCAGTTGAAGCGTTCCCACATCGCCTGAGCCCGTTTTAACGGTGGCGAAAAAATCCGAGTGCTCAAATACTCGCCCGACCCCAGCTTCGCTCACAAACCGACTGAGCGTCGCTGTGGGTGCCGTTGGCAAATAGAATCGATAGCTAAGGTTACCGGCCGGACCACCTGTCATTGCAACGGTAAACACCACCGCCTCGCCCTTGTAAATCTCTGCTACTGAAGGGGACATCTTTACGACCACGCTACTGAACTCCTGCGCAACGGCCATCCCGGATGGTCCCGCCAACGCAGTCGAGGGGGTTGTAATTGGGGGTGTAATTGCGGTTGTCGCAAGTAAGGCGGCTGGCATGGACGAAGAACCACCCGAGGTGGCCGCGCTCGTGAATTTGGCGGGTATTAGCGCCGAAGAAACACTTCGAGCGACAACATAGGCGTTCACTGCATTTTTAAAAGCATCTTGGTTTGGTGCGCCCAAGGCTACGGTCGTTTGAGCTAAGCTTGCCTGATTGGAACTCATAAACTGCGATATTCCACCAAGAATTACGGCATAAGCGTTTGTCGCTGTTCGAGAGTCAGAAGAAAAGGTGGGGGCTGTTTGGGTCAAGTTCACATCGGCGGCAAGCCCGGTCTGCGCCTTCACCGATTGTGAAGCAGCATTAAAAGCTTCAGTGTTCAAGCTTGAACTGCGGCTAACGGCCAAGCTTGTCAAAGGAGTGACAATGCCGACTTTGGGCTCTGATGCGGCCACGAATGATGAAAGTGGCTCAGACAATGCTTTGCTTTCTCCAGAGCTCTCATCGACATAGGTGCCGCCTGACGCTTCAATAAAAACATCACCCGAATACTCTGCGGGGAGACTGATATCGTACTGCCCGTTGGCACCACTTGTAACGCAGGCCACTAGCGGACTTGCCTCCTGCTTTCCACCCTGAACAGCGTAGGCACAGACCTTAGCACCATTCACTGGCCCTTTGATGACCTGTCCGCTCAGGCTAACAACGGGTGTTGCAGTGCTCGTAGCGGCACTGCCACCACCACCGCCACAACCCGACAGCACAAAAATAGCTGAGCCAAGGCTGGCAAATAGAACGTAAGAATGGGCAAGTGCAGTGAAACGCTGCTTTGAGGCCATGATTTATTCCTTATGACTTTACTTAAACGATTTTTTTGAAAGTTTAGGTGTCATTGGATGAAATAACCATCGGCCAAATGGCGGATTCGTGCGGCCGCAGCGCCCCCAAAATCTCTGTTCTATCCGCCAATTGGCGGATATTCCAACGTGAGATTAGCCTTTAAAATCCA
>JAYWIG010000054.1:0-4620 GCA_043789035.1 Betaproteobacteria bacterium | reverse complement strand
TGACTTGAAGCGTAAGGCCCCAAGCTAAACGCGAGCTAACATCATCTCGCGCACTTAAATGGTCTGTAATTGCTTTTGGCGCAACGCGCGAGGCGATGAGCAGTAATTTATTCAATGATGCCCGATAGGCATTTTGTAGGCCGAAAAGCGTATCTAGATTTTCGGGATTAACACTCTCGAGATCATCAATACAAAGAACTTGTGGCAAATTTGTCGTGTCGACCGCAGGAAAATTTTCGGCACTGGCATACAAGCCGTTTTGGTGAGCGAGGGCTTTAAGCAAATGGGTTTTGCCACTTCCCGATTCACCCCATATAAATACACTGCGCGATGGTGGGTTACGCAAGTGGCCTAGCAGCTCACTGTTTGAGCCGACAATGAAATTATCAAGCGATGGCGTTGGGTCTAGTAGTAAATCGAGTGCCAACTGCATGTTTATGGCGTGTCTCGTGAGTAGAAATTGCTGCCTAAATATTCCTTATGAAGACGTCTTAAGCCTACAGCGGCCACCGCTGCCAAGGGAAGTGCAAGCAAAACTCCGGCAAACCCTAGAAGTGAGCCAAAGGCCAGTAATGAGAAGATAACGGCCAGCGGATGTAAACCGATTCTCTCGCCGATTAGGCGTGGCGTAAGTATCAAGCTTTCAAGAAGTTGACCAATGCCGTACACAATTGCTACGGAGACAAAACCATACAAAGGTCCGAGCTGCAGCATTCCTGCGATCAAGGCAAAGATCAATCCAAGCGCAAAGCCGATATAGGGAATTGCCACCATCAGCCCTGTAAGAACGCCAATCGGTAACCATAAGTCGAATCGTGCAACGGCCAGCGCAATGCTGTAATAAACCGCCAGGCTTAACATCACCAGCAGTTGGCCACGAAGATAATGGCCAAGTAAATCGTCGATTTCTTTTAATGTGCCGTCGACTACGGTGCGCCAGCGTAAGGGAATCAAAGTATGCAGGCGCTTTGTAATGATTGGCCAGTCAATAAGCAAATAGGCGACGACGACCGGCACCAGAAAAGCGAGGCCTAAAACTTGAACTGCTGCACCCCATCCAGATTTTAAGTAGGCTAAAACAACCGCTAGTACATCTTCACCGCTGTTGGCCAACTGTTTAGCAAGCCATTCTTTGATGCTGGCACTATCGATTTTTAAGTCTAAGCCAAGGTGTTGTGATACCCAAGGCAGTAATTTGCCCGTAATTGATGCAACCAAACTGGGTAGCTGTGCACGGATGAGCGTGAATTCGCGTTGAACTATGGGTACGATGATGAGCAATATGGACAAAACGATGAATACCGTTAAAACCAAGACCAATGCAGTAGCCAACCAGCGGGGTAGCTTTTTCTTAACTAGCCATTTGACGGCAGGCTCTAGGACATAAGCTAAGATCGCTGCTGCGATGAATGGGGTAACTATGGGGCCTAGCGCGATTAATACTGCGACGATGAGCGCGGCAACGCACGCCCAGATGATGGTTTGTCGTTGGCGCTCAGTTACGTTCATATATTAGGTTCATACTGGTACAGCTAAAATCATGGTTCTTTCCATTTTACCGAGACGCCCGATGACGCAACCATCCACGAGCCACCCAAAGACTACTGAGTCTATTTCCTATCGTGACGCTGGTGTTGACATGGCTGCAGGTGATTCGCTTGTCGAACGCATCAAGCCGATGGCCAAACGTACTATGCGTGAGGGGGTTTTGGCCGGGATTGGCGGGTTTGGAGCGATGTTTGAAGTACCAAAGCGTTATAAGGAGCCTGTGCTCGTATCGGGCACAGACGGCGTAGGAACCAAGCTAAAACTCGCTTTCGCGCTCAATCGTCATGACTCTATTGGCATTGACTTGGTTGCCATGAGCGTAAACGATATTTTAGTGCAGGGGGCAGAACCCTTGTTTTTTCTCGACTATTTCGCCTGCGGCAAACTCGATGTCGATACTGGCGCAGCCGTCATAGGTGGTATAGCTAAGGGTTGCGAGCAGGCCGGTTGTGCACTCATCGGTGGTGAAACGGCAGAAATGCCTGGCATGTACCCTGATGGCGAATATGATTTAGCCGGTTTTGCGGTTGGCGCGGTGGAGAAGAGCGGCATCATCTCCGGCGCAAGCATAGTTTCGGGAGATGTTGTGATTGGCTTGCCATCGAGCGGCCCGCACAGCAACGGCTACTCATTAGTGAGACGCTTAGTCGAAAAGCAGCTCGGTGAAGTGAGCGCAAAAGCACTCGATTTTGCTTATGACGAAAATGACTCAAGGACTCTTGCTGATGCGTTAATGGAACCAACGAAGATTTACGTGAAGCCGCTTCTGGCACTGATGAAGCAGGTCACTATCAAAGGGATGGCCCACATTACGGGCGGCGGCCTAACCGAAAACATCCCGCGTATTTTGGGTGATTTGTTGCAAGCGCGTTTGGTCAAAGATTCATGGCCTACCCCGCCGGTATTTAATTGGTTGCAAAAAGCGGGCAATGTTGAGCAAGAAGAAATGTGGCGGGTGTTCAACTGCGGTATTGGTATGGTGCTAGTGGTGGCCGTGGCTGACCAACAAAAAACACTCGATACGCTCCAACTGATTGGCGAGAAGGCTTGGGCCATTGGAAGTATTTGTGCTCTGCCCGAAGGTCAAGCGAGTACGGTGATTGTTTAGGCAACTAATACTTGCTGCTTTCGCTATTTTTCAGCTTGCTTTGCCATCGCAGGTTCAGGCTGAAACTTCTCGTAACTATGAGTTGTTGTTCGATGCTCCACCGGAGCTTATAGCGCAAATTCGAGCAGAGACTTTGCTTGGGCGTTGGCAAGACAGACGAGAATTTTCTGCTGAGCAACTCGACGCGCTAGTGTTTCGAGCCAAAGAAGAGGTTGAAACCGTATTGCGAGGCCAAGGCTATTTCGATTTCGAAGTTGAAGTAAGGCGTCAGCCCGACGTAGGCAATAAACCTTTTGTGAAGATTGAGGTGTCCGCGGGTGCTCGCACGACCGTTAACGAACTGAACTTCGCGGTGGTAGGCGATGCGCTAAAAGACAAAGAACTCGTTACCCAACTACAAACCATCTGGGCGCTTCAGGAAGGTAGTTTTTATCGCGCTGCGGTGTGGGAACAGAGCAAAAAATCAATGCTCGATTTACTACAGCAAAATGGGTATTTGTCTGCAAAAGTGCAAACAAGCCAAGTGAGTGTTGATGTGCGTAATACCACGGCAGGCGTCGATGTGAAGTTCGACTCGGGCCCTCGGTATCGATTTGGTGAAATACAGGTGAATGGGTTGCGGCGATACGACCGGGAGATTGTCGACGCGTTAATTCGCTTCAAGCCTGGTGATTTTTATCGATTAGATACCCTAATCGAGTTGCAGACCCGCCTTCGCGATAGCGGCTATTTTGTGAATGCTTCAGTCGTACCTCAGATTAGTGAAATTTTAGAAACCAATGCTGCTTCTGATTTATCAGTGCCTGTTGTTGTGGAGCTGACAGAGCGGGAAAGCAAGCGTGTGCTAATGGGTGTAGGCTTTAGTACTGATCAAGGGCCACGTATACAGCTTGGTTTTGAGAATCGAAATTTGCTGGGTGACGGTTTACAACTTGAAACTGCCGTCTTGCTCGAAAAAGTTCGCACACGGGTATTTGGTACGATTCGAACGCCTGTTAGTGATACCGGCCATTACTATGCTTATGGCGCCCGGTTCGAGAAGTTTAATCTTTCAGGCGAAGAGGCGTTTAAAAATACGGTGTTTGCGCATCGTGGCCGTCGCAGCACATTTATCGATTCTATTTTTTCGGTACAGTACCAAACCGAAAGGCTGTTGATTGATCGTGGTACGGGTGTGCAGGTTGGCGATAAGCGCGAAGCACTTACCCTAGGTTATTCTTGGAATTTACGTAGGGTTGACTCTCGAATTGACCCACGTGACGGCTATACCATTAGCGCTCAGGCAACCGTTGCCGCCAAAGGTTTAGCGTCGGATCAATCGTTTGTACGGTTTTACGCTCGCGGCATGAACTTTTTACCGCTCACGCAAAGTTTTTGGCCCAGGGGTGCGACCTTAGTTACTATGGCTGAGCTTGGTGTTGTTGCAGCGGAATCACGCCAAGGCATACCGTCAGATAACTTGTTTAGAGCTGGCGGAGCACAAAGTTTGCGCGGTTACCGGTATTTGTCTTTAGGGGCCAAGGATGGTACAGCTACCGTGGGTGGCAGATATCTAGCGATTGCAAGTTTGGAGTACCAGCAACCAGTGTATAGAAATATTCTGGCTGCCGCGTTTGTGGACGTCGGGGATGCTGGTGACGACGCAACGCAAATGAAAGCACGCCTTGGTACTGGGATAGGTATGCGTTGGCGCTCGCCAATTGGACCGGTGAATATTGATGCTGCCTATGGGCATGCTGAAAAAGCTTGGCGCTTACACTTGTCAGTGGGGTATAGCTTTTGAAGCTTAAGCCTCTTTTTGCCATTGTGCTACGACGCTACTTTGTCGTTTTGTTGATCGCAGTGCTTTTGCTTGGCGGTGGGTACTATGCATTGAAACAGTATCGAACTGAACTCGTTACTTTAGCCTTATCGAAAGCCGTTGAAGCTAGCCAAGGTAAGCTAAAGCTTAGTGCGCCAAAAGC
>JAYWIG010000053.1:0-4622 GCA_043789035.1 Betaproteobacteria bacterium | reverse complement strand
CTTTAAAGCGGTCACTATGCTGGCAGGTATTCCTTTTGTTTTGGTGGCGCATCCGGCAACTGCGCCTAAAACCCTAAGGGAGGTAATCACCCAGGCGAGAGCGGCTCCAAACAAGTTGTCAATAGGCCACGGCGGCAACGGCACTGCAATGCACTTATCAAGTCAGCTATTTGCGCAGATGGCCGCTGTTCAAGTAATCGATGTGCCTTATAAAGGTTCAGGCCCCGCTGCGATTGACGTTCTTTCAGGCCAAATACCGCTCGCTATGGTCGACCTCACTTCTGCACTGCCCCATGTGAAAGCTGGCAAGTTACTGGCGCTCGCCGTGAGCAGTACTCAACGCCTGCCGATGCTACCTGACGTCCCAACCATGAGCGAAGCCGGGGTAAGCAGCTATGAAAGTACGGGTTGGTTTGGAATCGTCGCGCCAGCGAGCACACCCACAGCAATTGTGAATCGATTGAATGCCGAAATCGTAGCTGCGCTCAATGACCCTGCCATACAAAACACCATGCGCGGCATGGGTGTTGAACCGAACCCAAGTAAACCTGATGAATTCGAGCTCTACATAAAAAGCGAAATTCAAAAGTGGAACAAAGTGATTAAAACCGCAGGTACCAAATTAGACTGAATGAACGTATGACCCAAACATTTGAAACAGAAGTATTGATTGTTGGCGCGGGGCCGGTTGGTTTAACGTTGGCTATGGATTTAGCCAAGCGCGGTGTCAAAGTAGTGATCGCAGAGATTAGGCACTACGCGGAGCCGCCGAATGTGAAATGCAACCATGTGGCTGCACGCACTATGGAGCAATTTCGTCGCTTAGGTATTGTCGAAAAAGTTCGTAATGCGGGCTTGCCCAGCGACTATCCGAATGATGTGGTGTTTCGAACCACGGTGACAGGTACAGAGCTTTCCCGCATACCTATTCCGTGCAGAGATAATCGCTATACTGAAACTGAAGGCCCAGACGCTTGGTGGCCAACGCCTGAACCGCCTCACCGTATCAATCAAATTTACCTTGAACCAATTTTGCTCGAACATGCAGCAGGAATGGCTAACGTTACCCTGCTCAATCGCACGCAGGTATTAAGTTTTGAGCAAGATAATCTAGGCGTCACTGCTCAAGCAAAGAATATCGATAACGAAAAACCCATAACCATTAAAGCTCGTTACATGGTCGGCTGCGACGGTGGCCGATCAGACATCCGCAAACAAATGGGTGCAAAGCTAGAGGGAACCGCCGTTATTCAGCGAGTGCAATCCACTTACATTCGTGCGCCGAAGTTGAAAGAATTGATTCAAGGTACACCAGCTTGGTCATGCTATGTCATGAACCCACGGCGCTGCGGCACGGTGTTTGCCATCGACGGTGATGAGCAATGGCTTATTCATAATCACCTCCACCCTGACGAGCCAGAATTCGATTCAATAGATAGAGACGATAGCATTCGAACTATATTGGGTGTCGATTCAAAGTTTGAGTATGAAGTGGTTAGTAAAGAAGATTGGGTAGGCCGTCGACTGGTTGCCAATCGATTTAGGAATGGCAAAGTATTTCTCGCTGGGGATGCTGCGCATATCTGGATGCCCTATGCGGGTTACGGTATGAATGCCGGTATTGCCGATGCGCTTAACTTAGCATGGTTACTCTCAGCCCACCTGCAAGGCTGGGCTTCTGAAAGCATCTTGAACGCCTATGAAGCCGAGCGGCAGTCGATTACCGAACAAGTATCGCAGTTCGCGATGAGCCATGCGCAGCAAATGATTAAGATGAAGAAAGCCGTGCCTAGCAACATCGAAGAGTTAAGCGAAGTGGGCGAAGGTTTACGTGCTCAAGTGGGCAAAGACGCCTATGAGTTAAACGTTCAACAGTTTTGCTGCGCCGGTTTGAACTTTGGCTACTTCTATGAAAATTCGCCCATCATCATCAAAGATTCGGAACAAGCGCCGAGTTACAGCATGGGTAGTTTTACTGAATCAACAGTGCCTGGTTGTAGAGCGCCGCACTTCTGGTTGGGCAATGGCAAATCGTTGTATGACGATTTCGGTGATGGCTACACATTACTAAGTTTTGATGAAAACTTAGATGTTTTGCCACTCCAAAATATTGCCGCTTCGAAAAATATGCCCTTAACAGTTTTGTCGATCAAGCAAACTAAAATTCCCAATAGTTACAAAAACAAACTGGTACTTTGCCGCACTGATCAACACATTGTTTGGCGAGGCGATGCATTACCAAGCGACATAAATAGCTTTACGAACCAACTATCAGCAAGTCAATAATCATTTGAAATTCTTATACAAGACGTCTCTATTTATCACAACCCGAGCTGCGGCACATCGCGCAATACGCTCGCCATGATTCGGCTAGCTGGCATCGAACCAACGGTGATCGAGTATCTAAAAACACCGCCTTCGAAAGCTACACTGCAATCACTCATCATGGCAATGGGCATTAGCACTCGCGAAATACTGCGGGAAAAAGGTACGCCTTATACAGAACTAGATTTAGGTAACGTGAAATGGACGGACGAACAACTTCTTGACCATATCGTTGCCCACCCGATTTTAATGAATAGGCCAATCGTGGTAACGCCCAAAGGCACCAAACTTTGTAGACCTTCGGAAGCAGTGCTCGACTTGCTGCCGGAAGGCACAATAAGTTCATTTACGAAAGAAGATGGCGAAATTATTACAAAATCTTAGTTTAGTCTAATCTATTCACGCCGTAAAAGCATACTCTGAGTTATGATTTACGGTATGAAAATTCATCGCGCTTCCATTGAGTTACAGCTAAAAAGCGCCTTAAATCGCTCATCAGCGGTCGTACTATTAGGCCCAAGACAAGTTGGAAAAACAACTTTAGCCAAGAAAATAGTAGAAGAGCTACCCGACGCAATCTACCTTGACCTTGAAAAGGCCGCTGATTTACGCAAACTCGACGACAGCGGCGGTTTTTTGCGCCATCAAGACAAAGGGCTAACGGTACTCGACGAAGTGCACAGAGTGCCACAGTTATTCGCCGAACTGCGCTCGGTGATTGACGAGAGACGAGAAAAAGGCGCTCAAATTGGCCAATTTTTATTGCTAGGTTCGGCCTCGTTAAATCTCATACAAAAAGCCTCAGAAACACTCGCGGGACGAGTAAGCTACTTAGAAATGACACCGGTTTTACTTCCGGAGGCACAAAGTGCGGACCTTTCTACCGACGCCTTATGGCTGGCAGGTGGGTTTCCCTCAAGCCTTACTGCAACCTCTCGAAAATCGAGTTTGCAATGGCGCACTGATTTCATACGGAGCTATCTTGAACGATATATTCCGATGTTTGCACCCCGCATGCCGGCAGCGCTGCTCGGCAGGCTTTGGACGATGCTGGCGCATCTACAGGGCACACCATTAAACGCAACACGGTTGGCGCAAAACCTCGGTGTATCAGCACCAATGGCCAATCGATACATTGATTTACTGGTCGACTTACTACTTATTCGCCGAGTAAACCCTTGGAGCGGCAACTTAGGTAAGCGTTTAGTGAAGGCGCCGAAAATCTATATTCGAGACTCTGGCCTAGTTCATGCGCTACTAGAAATTGAAACGACTACTTCGCTGCTTGGTCACCCCATTGTTGGTGCGAGCTGGGAGGGGTTTGCGATCGAGAACCTCGTTCAAGCTGCGGGGCTTGATCGCTTGCCTATGTATTTCAGAACGCACGACGGCGCCGAAATCGACTTAATCTTTGAGCGCGGTGGGCTACCGTATATTGCGGTTGAAATAAAACGATCATCAGCACCAAAAATCGAGACGAGCTTTATCACTAATTGTGAGTTATTACGCATAGAGCATCGATTTTTAGTTTGCAATAGCGAAGACACCTACATCGGACGCGCAGGTGTGAACGTCTTAAATCTACCAAAGGCATGCGAAGCAATTCGCGATTTGTTTATTCAACATGAATGAAAACCCTAATTTAGTCCAAGAGCTCGTTCGCCTACCCGAAGCCGAAAAGCTTCAGCAGCAACATGTACTAACCCGACCACCCCGTATTTTGCTGTTATACGGTTCACTAAGAGAGCGATCCTTTAGTCGCTTGCTCACCGAAGAAGCGGCGAGACTGCTCGCCGCGTTTGGCGCTGAAGCACGAATATACGATCCACGCGGCCTGCCACAGCCAGATGGCGCAACTGATGACCACCCAAAAGTAAAAGAACTTCGCTCACTTACGGAATGGTGCGAGGGCATGGTGTGGACATCGCCCGAACGTCATGGCGCAATGACGGGCATTATCAAGTCACAAATCGATTGGTTGCCATTAAATAGCGGCGCTGTGCGACCAACTCAAGGAAAGGCACTTGCTGTTATGCAAGTCTCTGGTGGTTCACAATCATTTAATGCGGTCAATCAACTGCGTCTTTTAGGCCGCTGGATGCGCATGATCACCATCCCCAATCAATCATCTGTAGCCAAAGCTTTCATGGAGTTTGATGAAAGTGGGCGGATGAAACCATCAGCCTATTACGACAGAGTTGTTGACGTGATGGAAGAATTAGTGAAATTTACTTTGCTTACTCGTTCAGTGTCGGACTACTTGGTTGATCGTTACAGCGAACGAAAAGAATCGGCAG
>JAYWIG010000052.1:0-4644 GCA_043789035.1 Betaproteobacteria bacterium | reverse complement strand
CTTCGTCGGCACCTTTATCGATCACCGATTGCAAAGCCGCTTTTGCTGACTTCACGTCGTTAGCGTCGAAGTACATTTTCGCCATCAATACCGCCGCCATATTGGAGTAAGCGGTATCGGAATATTTCTCGAAAATCTGGCCTGCCAAAGCTTTAGATTTTGGCAAATCATTTTTGCTGCTCGCTTCACGAAACTGCTCATACAAACCAACCGCTTCAACAGCCTTTTTATCTTGCAGATAGTTATAACCGCGATAGGCAGCGAAGGCAAAAAGTACCAATGTCACAGCAGTTAAAAGGGTATTGCCGTATTTTTTCCAAAACGCCTTAAATGCGTCGATTTGATCTTGTTCTTCTAGGTCGTAGGCCATTTTCTAACTTCTCTTGTTTACTGATTACTTCAAATATTGCAAAAATCTGATTCCAGCAGGTTGCACACTTAATGCAACATCTGCTCACTTGACGAGTTCGGACCGCCCTCATCGTCACCACCATCAGTCATCACATCGACTAAAGCTGGCACAAGCTGATCCATTGCAACGGTAATTTGCGTCTGGTCATCCAAGTTCTTCAAAGCGACTTCAGAACGAGCGACTTCGTCTTCACCGATAATGACGGCAAATTGCGCACGAAATTGATCAGCGCGTTTAAACTGAGCTTTGAAATTACCTGACCCTGCATGTACTACGACATCCAAGCCGGCACTCCGCATTGACTCTGCAGCCGTAAAAGCGGCCACTTGCGCAGCCTCGCCCTGATGAATGACATAAACGTCACATAGCGGTTCTGGCTCAGCCGGTGTTTTCGAGCGCATCATCTCAAGAACCCGTTCAACGCCCATTGCAAATCCACAACCTGGCGTCGGTTTACCACCAATGATCTCAATTAAAGGGTCATACCGACCGCCACCGCAAATTGTCAGCCATGAATCGCCCACTGGCGCAATCCACTCAAACACAGTGAGATTGTAATAGTCAAGCCCACGCACTAGCCTTGGGTTAACCTTGAACGGCATATTTTGGCTTTTCAGCAAGCGCTGAAGCCCTTCGAAGTGCTTTAAAGAGGCTTCGCCTAAAAAGGCGATTAGCTGTGGGGCAGCATCGACCAAAGCCTGCATCGCTGGGTTTTTGGTATCAAGAATTCTTAATGGGTTGCTGTGTAAACGTCGCTTCGCCTCAGCGTCTAAGATCGCTTCGTTCATTTCAAAATATTTAATCAAAGCAATTCTATGAGCTTGACGTTCATCGGCTTGGCCCAAACAGTTAATCTCTAACTTAATGGGCGGTAAACCTAAATCATCCCAAATACGTTGGCAAAGCAAGATTAGCTCTGCATCAACATCTGGGCCACCGAACCCAATCGCTTCAGCGCCAACTTGGTGGAACTGCCGATAACGGCCTTTTTGTGGACGCTCATGCCGAAACATAGGGCCAGCATACCAAAGGCGTTGTGGGCGCTCGTAAGCTAAGTTGTGCTCAATAACAGAACGCACAACTGCAGCAGTGTTCTCTGGCCGTAAGGTGAGCGAATCACCATTTAAACCGTCAACGAAACTGTACATTTCTTTTTCGACAATATCGGTAACTTCACCGATACCACGCACAAAAAGTGAAGTCGATTCAACAATCGGCGTACGAATGCGCTCGTAGCCATAGGCACGCAAAGCCGAGGCAACTGTTGATTCGAACGATTCCCATAGGGATGCGTCAGCTGGCAGTACGTCGTTCATGCCGCGTACGCCTTGAATTTTTACTTTAGAGTTCAAGCGGAATAATGACTACGAACGTAGTCCTCAACAATAGTTTGGAATTCTTCGGCGATATGTTCGCCTTTAAGGGTGACTGTGCGCTGGCCATCAACAAAAACGGGCGCAACTGGCGCTTCATCTGCACCCGGTAAGGAAATGCCAATATTGGCATGCTTGCTTTCGCCGGGGCCATTAACGACGCAGCCCATGACGGCAACTTGCATGTTTTCTACACCGGGGTATTTGGTGCGCCAATCAGGCATCGAATGACGCAAATACGATTGAATGCTGGTGGCTAACTCTTGAAAAAATGTGCTGCTGGTACGCCCACAACCGGGGCAAGCAATGACCATCGGCGTAAATGCGCGAAGACCCATGGTTTGCAAAATCTCTTGCCCAACAACCACTTCTTTTGTACGTTCCGCATCGATATTTTTGCTCGGCTCTGGGGTGAGGGAGATGCGAATAGTGTCGCCGATGCCTTCTTGAAGCAATACTGCCAAGGCTGCTGTCGAGGCAACGATGCCTTTGCTACCTAAACCAGCTTCAGTCAAACCTAAATGGAGCGGGTAATCACAACGTGCCGCTAAAGAACGATAAACTGCAACAAGATCTTGCACATTCGAAACTTTTGCCGATAGGCAAATAGCATCTCCCCGCAGGCCGACTTCTTCAGCCATTTGCGCGCTTTCAATAGCAGAAGTAACCAGCGCCTCGCGCATCACACTTTGGGCGTTCCAAGGCGCAGCGCTTTTAGCATTGGCATCCATTAAACGTGCCAAAAGCGCCTGATCCAAACTGCCCCAGTTAACGCCAATACGAACAGGTTTATCGTACTTCGCCGCTATCTCGATCATCTGCGCGAAATTATCGTCACGCTTTTTTCCATTCCCCACATTGCCAGGGTTAATTCGATACTTCGACAGCGCCCTAGCGCAATCCGGGTAAGCCGATAAGAGTTTATGCCCGTTGTAGTGAAAGTCGCCTACTAAGGGAACATTCACACCCATTCGATCAAGTTGCTCGCGAACAGCACTCACTGCTGCCGCTGCCTCCGGCGTATTCACAGTGATACGAACCAATTCTGAACCCGCTTGTGCAAGTGCTTTAACTTGAATTGCAGTGGCAATGGCATCAGCAGTGTCGGTATTAGTCATCGATTGAACACGAATCGGGGCATCGCCGCCCACTGCGACTTGATGATCGCCCCACGCAACAATCATTTGACGCGATTTTCGTCTCGCTGAAGGCCCAACGGCCATTGGCTCAATACATTGCATCATCATTATTCAATCACTAACTTTGCCAGCCCTGCTTGGGTCTGCGCTTTGATATCAACTTCTTTGCCATCACGCAAAACCCGGACGACTTCCGCATTTCCAATCGCGAGTTTAGCGGGCAGCTTCACGTTAATCAGGAAGTTTTGTGGATCGGAACCAGAATTGGTGAATACCTGAGTTGTTTCAGCGCCATCTACCATGTGAGTAACTTCTATCCAAGCGGGGCGGAGAACTTCAAACTTTAGGTCAGCATGGGTTGGTGTTGGAAGAACCACTGCAGGTGCGGCAGCAACAATAGGCTTGATTGCGGTTTCCGTTGTCACTGCGTTCGAGTTGGAACCTGGGCCCGCTTTAGAGAACCAGCTACTAGAAACCTTCTGCAACTCTTTCTGGGGCGGTCCAAGAAAAAATGCAGCCAAAGCTATTGCAACCAAAATCAAACCAGCCCAAACCCAGTTACTTCCCGATCCAGCTTGACCAAAGCCCATCATCCCCCGGCTTTCGACGGGTTGATTAATGGTCGATGCGTTGTGTAGCTCTGCTGCTTCGGCGAAAGTTCCCACTTGGTTGCTAATCGGCGACGCATCAACCCCGACCGTTTTCCCGTACGAACGTAACACCGCGCGAGCAAAGGCCAAACTAGACATATCGCTATATTGGCCAGCCTCAATCAATTGCAGCTGTTTTAAGGGTAACCGCAGCTGTTGCGCCAACGTTTCGAGCGACATTCCTAACTGGTTGCGCCTGGCAATTAATTCTTCTATCGTATTTACAACGCCTGCCTCATTGACTGCAGGTGTATCGATTAAATTGATTTGGGAGCTGGCCATACGAGTACTTTAAAGTTTTTACAAAAATGAATATTGAATGGCTAGGGCGTCAAATTGCAATCGTTATTCTGCAATCGAGTCGCTTCGGGAGACGCCGAAAATCGCCGCCTTAGCTGCTGCGCTAAACTTGCCGCCTCGCTTTCATTTCCTGCTTTTGTTTCCACACATACAGCTAAATAAAGTGTTTGGCTATTCGCATCGAAATTATCAAGCAAACGCTTCGCATAAAACCTCGCCTGATCAAACTGGTTCTTGTTCAAATTCAATAGTGCGAGTTGGTAGTTTGTTACCGCGTTTGCAGGTTCAACTTGAAAAGCGCGACGAAAGTAGGCCTCTGCGTTGACTAAATCGTTGGACCGCAAAGAACAGATGCCTGCGTTATGCAAAGGCTTAGCAGGCGTGGTGTAAAGCCTATCTTCAAGAGCCAAATTGAAAAAGCCAATCGACTCCTTGGCCCGCCCAGTTTGGCAAAGATACCAACCGTAGTTATTGTTTAAGTCTGCATCTCTTGGTGCAAGGCGCAACGCACGCTGAAAGCTTTCATCAGCCTTAGGCCGGTCGCCTAAATCCATATAGATAAGGCCAAGAATACCGAAGGCAGCTGGATAAACTGGGTCAAGAGTTAAAGCGACTCGAAGCTCTTCAAGCGCCACGTTATAGTTGCCTTGCTGGTAGTAGCCAGCAGCGAGTTCCAAGCGGATACGCGCACGGCGTCTCTCATCAGATTCCTCCGCACTTTGCGGAATAACCGATTGGGAACCGGGAATTACGGAAGGTGTAGGTTGACC
>JAYWIG010000051.1:0-17925 GCA_043789035.1 Betaproteobacteria bacterium | reverse complement strand
AATGAAGCAGGAACAGGTACCGACGCCGATGGGTTGTAAATGTTGCTATTGCCGTAGTCATCATTGTAGTTACAGGTAAATCCCGACCTTACGCAAGTTTCCCAATAGCCACCAGCATAGCTACTAAAGAAGCCTGAGTAGCCAGACTCGACGGGCCTAATAATGAATTCAACCGATCTAAAAGAATTGCTCTCTTCAGTTGCAACCAAATACGGCAATTTCCCTTCAAAAATGGAAAAGACGGGCAGTGTTGAAAAGTAGATAGAAAAATTATTCGCGCTATTCTCTGCAGTTATCGCGCCACCAATACTGGTGATGGAACTCGAAGCAAAATCCAGCGTACTCGCATTTCCATCGTTGCCACTATTGGTAATGCTGTAGGGGTTGAGTAAGTTCGAACCGTTGTAGGTGAATGAAACGAAGTTAGATGTTGTAATCGCATCACCCAGTTTGTAAGCCTGAAGTTTTAAGTTTGCGGTTACCTGATAGTTGGGGAGATTAGCGGCACCGGCACAGTCTTGACAGTTTGCGGTGATATCGAAATTTGAGATCAACACTGCCGTTGCAGATGCATTTGAGAGGGTTGTGATGTTGAGTCCGACACCGATAAATGTTGACAGAACTAATGATAACTTGGGTATTTTCATAACTTACTCTTTTATAGAAATTGCGGATTGCCAAGGACTGTAGCAACATCTGTGCCAAAGTGTTAACCGCATGTTAATTAACGATTTTTTAAACATCCTAGTTGTACTAAACAATTTTTTGTAAGATCTGTCGATATGACTTTGTTCACATCGCTCTGAGGCTGCTAGGTTGATCAGAAATTGAGGCCTTGGTACTGATCCATCCCAAGTCGCCTTCGCGAAATGGATGCAATAGCGCAATGACACAACCATGCTTATTACGGACATTGCTCACTAACTGGTTGAGCCCATGACCTACTGCCAACTTCACCCCAAGCGAAGTCGAGCTCTAATGAATAGCGACCGAAGATTGAGCAAAGCATTTCTGCATTTTTCATTCCGCTACGGCTCGGAGCTATCTACGCGGTGTAGCTGCAATGAAAAAAGGCCCGAAGGCCCTGTCACCCAAGTGCAACAAACGGTTCGTAGGCGATTACTCAGAGCGTTCGTGAAGCGCGGTTATTTCGACAGGTATGGTTCTAAAACCTTGCAGTCCTACACTGCTTCAGTCCAACGTTTGCGAGCCAACCGAGTCGAATTGAGGCAAACAAATCATAGGTGGCCGTGCTTCTTACATTAGCCTTCTCCGAAACTTGCGTTTTGGCGTACTAGCGTCGAACGCGCCGCAACGCGGCCCCCCCCGCCGAACCGCCTTTCGGAACTAAGATAACGACAACCGATTAATGACGGGTTGTGTGTAACTGCGACGCCACGGAGCTCGTTGTTACGAATGCGTTCGATGCTAATCGAGAATGTTGCATCGAACTGCTACCATGATTAAGAGTTGTTAAATAAATAATGAGCATCCGGAAACCGAGTGATTTGACTGAGCCTTGTGATCCAGATGCGATGGAAGAGCGTGATTTTGCGGGCCTTGAATCGACACAAGGTGTAAGTGAGCCCGAGGCAACATCTGATCTCCATGAACCCAAACTGGTTCAAGCGAGTCTTTATCTCGATACTAAAGCGTTGACTTTGTTAATGGCTCGAATCGTCAAGCAGGATGAAATTGTACTGACGACTCTATACGATTACCTCCACAGCCGAGTTTACGCGCTCGCGTTACTAATTACCGGCCAAATTGGCACCGCGGAAGAAGTATTGCAGGATACCTTTTGGCAGGTGTGGCGCCAAGCGCCGCGCTTTGATCCAGCCAGAGGTACGCCGATTGCTTGGGTGATGACTATGGCACGATCAAAGGCGCTAGATGCTAGGCGCTCGAATATGCGCAATGTGTTGCTTGGCCTACGAACTGAGGTCGAAGAAGGTGTTGAGTTTGAAGATCAGGTGGCTAGCGATCCTGTGGACTTGCTCGATAGTGTACAAACAGACACGGCTCTTCACACCATTTTGGCGACATTGGAGCCAATACGGCGTCAATTGATTGCGCTTGTTTTTTACCGTGGCCTGTCTCACGATGAGGTTGCTACTCATACCGGTTTGCCCCTAGGCACTGTTAAATCGCATTTGCGTCGGGCGATGATTGTTTTAAGACAAACACTCGGTTCGGAGTTCAACGCAAATCATTTCAGGGGTCTGAATGAATAGCTCGTATCGTTATATTGAGTCGAAATGCATCTACATAAAAGAATTGTTCGTACTAACTAAGGAGAACATCCTCTTGCTTTACGGCATGTGCCGATTTTATGGAAACGACCAACGTTATAGTGAGCTCTTGGTGGCTCGCAGCCCCCCAGCCAGAAGCCTGGCAACTAATCTCCGAAGTACGACGTTGGTCAGGATGGTGGCGCTCAGTAGAAAAAGCCGACGTGTTACGCAAGAGTCAAGAGTTCACTGTTCCAGAAGAGCTTGCATGGCGCGCGATCATCGGTCGACCTCTGAGAATCCAAGTACTACCCATCAGTCAGCAGGTCGGATCAATGATCGAATACATAATTCACGGCGACCTATGCGGACGTGCCACCTGGCTGTTCAGTGCTGGGACTACCGAGGGAACAGAAATTACCTGCAGATGGGAGTTTGCGCATTCCAACAAACGCAACGGATGGCACAATATATTTATTCGGTTTTTGTTCGAGCGATGACATTTTATTCGAATGCGGTATTGTTCCGCCGATATGGGAACCGCGCTTCGCTGCCGATCAATCCCTTTGAGGGAATGGTCCGGCGCTTCTCGCTTTTGAATAACCGTTTTTGTAATATAGCGTTTTTTAGACTTGGTTCATGATAGACATCGATAATTCTTTTCTCCTAGCGGCACTTTCTGAAAATCTAGAGCCGAAAAAAGTATCCCAAGTCAGGGACATTAGCTTGCGTTCGCGCCTTGCTGCGCGCGTGCGTCAGAGCGTTTTAACCCATAAGGAATATTTAACCGTTAGGCGAGAAGAAGGAGAGTGGCGGCAATTGAGCGGCGGTGTGCGAGCCCGCAGGCTTCGCGCTGATGAGTCAACGAGTGTTGAAATTGTGCAACTGCAGGAAGGCGCGGAGTTGCCGTGGCCTGAAGGCGTCTTTGCTCAAGAAATTCTGGTTCTGACGGGTATATTTTTTTCGTCAGGCTCTTCTGAGAACCAGCAATTTGCCTATCAGGTGCGATATCGACAAACCCCCTTGGCAAGTTTAATCGCTGCGACTGAAGTCACTCTGTATGTTCGACAACTGCATGTGGTTCCAGAGCAGTTGCCTGAGCTTGAAGCGCGTTGGTGGAGCTTCACCAGTCAGGCCTCAAGTTGGACGTTGCCAAGTCGAAAACATTGGGTAGAAACGTCTGTGGGTGTCAAAGTGCTTGCGCTCCGTGGTGACCGTGACGTCGTATCAATGCTAGTCCGTTTTGCGCCAGGCGCTTCGGTGTCCGATCATGCGCATGCCTTAAATGAAGACTGCCTCGTACTAGAAGGTGAGATGTTTCTTGGTGATATTTTGCTGCGTAAAGGTGACTATCATCTAGCCCCTGCAGGGGGTTCCCATTTTGGTGAAACAAGCGATGTTGGAGCGGTGTTTTTCTTTCATGGGGCTTTGGATCCAGTGCTCAAAGCGAAACATTAAAAGCACACACGATTCACCAAATTCAGCGCCGACTCTTCGGCAGTTAACAGTCGCAGTGCCGTGCAACCCCTAAGTGTGTTTGCACAAGTTTGTGAAGAGCTAAACGGCATTCTCGCCCTGTAACCTGTAGAGGTTCACATTTGATCATGCATTGTCAGCTCAAGTCTTAACTTCTCCATGTCATTCGACTAGGACTATTGGCTCGAGCGCATCGCCCTGAGCCAGTATCTTGCCTATCTTCACGGTGCTCGCATAACCAAGTGCTTTAAGCTCCGTTATACAAGCATCGACTTTATCGGCTGGCACACTGGCTAACAGCCCGCCCGCTGTTTGCGGGTCGAATATCAGCGGGTAACGAGGGTGTTTTACAAACGCTTCTTGATTGCGCAAAGCTCTCCTTAAACGCACATTGGCGCCCTGTAAAGAGCTCACGATGCCTGCTGCAACGCATTCTTCTGCGCCATCGAGTAAGGGCAGGGCCGACATATGAATTTCAGCGTCAACGCCAGAGGGCTTTGTCATTTCGACTAGGTGGCCGAGCAAACCAAAGCCCGTGAGATCGGTACAGGCTGTCGCGCCATGTCGCGTTAAACATTGGGCGCCCAAACGGTTCGACACGACCATGGATGTAAGCGCAGCGTCGATCCAGCGGCCTTTAGCCGCCATGCGGGCATGCGCCGCGAACAGAGTACCGGTGCCGATTGGCTTGGTAAGAATCAATACATCGCCTGGCTTCATACCGGTTTTGCGCAAGATTTTTTCTGGCGCGTCATCAATTAGGCCATTAATAGCAAAGCCAAGCGCAAGTTCTTTACCTTCGCCAGTATGCCCACCAACCAAAGCGCAATTCGCCTCGTTGAGCACTTCGAGCGCACCCGTCATCATCTGAAATAAAACATCTTCAACTTTCGCTTCTAGACCTGTCGGCACGGTCACTACAGCAGTAGCGGACTGTGCCTCTGCACCCATGGCCCAGATATCGCCCAACGAATGGTTGGCGGCTACCTTGCCAAAAATGTATGGGTCGTCAATGAATGCCCGAAAGAAGTCAACCGAATGCACCATTGCCTTGCCGGGCGGTACTCGAACCACGGCCGCATCATCAGGGTCTTTCAAACCTACTAATACGTCGTCTCGATCAACGGGGTGTAAATTGCTGAGTGCTCTCGATAGCACTGTTGCGCCAACCTTGGCTCCGCAGCCACCGCAACGCATTGCAATCGCAGAAATTGCTTGGAGCGATTCTTCTTGATTGAGCTTGACGTTTTGTGCGCCACTCGTAGAAACTGGCTTAGGTGAATCGCTCATGGCCGGAAAGTCTTGAAACTTCGCCATGAACTTTCTATCGATTGAATCTTTCCATCGCCAAACCCAAGCGCCCGCAAAACCCATCCATGATCTTGATGCCACGGCATACTTGTCGCCGGTACTAATTAACGCTAGCCAGCTGGTTTGAGGGCGATAGGCTTGGGGTGTTGTTCCGGCCACTGCTCGTCGCAGGTTTTCCGTGAGAGGCTTGCCTTGGCGAACTGCAAAAACGCCAGCTTTCTCTAACTTGTAGTTAACCATCGATGCAATATCACCAGCCGCAAAAATATCAGGGTCGGTAAGTGTTTGCAATGTATCACTAACTTGAATAAAGCCTTCCTTATCTAGAGCCAAGCCAGTCGTTTTTAACCAAGCTGCGCCACCAGCGCGAGTAACCCACATAATTTCATCTGCAACTACGGTTTCACCGCTACTAGTTTGCAGTTTGCCGTCGAATACTTGGGTAACTTCAGCATTTCTATGAACAACGACGCCGCGCGCTGCAAGTACTTTATCGAAGCGGCTTCTTACGCCAGGGTTGTGCGTGGGCAAAATATCTTTGCTGCTAGTCAGCAAATGAAAGCTGATGTCATCAGGGTTTCTGCCCAACGCCATGAGTTCGTTTCGTAAACGAAACTGCATAGCTAGGGTAAGCTCAACTCCGCCAGCACCTGCTCCGACCACTGCAATAGAGGTTTTTCCTGTTTGCGCCTTGACTCGATTCAGCAGCGCTAACCAACGATCATTAAAACGTTGAATCGGCTTTACTGCTACCGCATGTTCCAGCGCACCGGGCACGCCTGCTAATTGTGGAGTAGAACCGATATTGATTGATAGCTGATCGTAAGGTACTGCTGGACGATTTTTGCAAAGTACTTTTTTATTGGCTCTATCGATACCGACCACTTCATCTCTGTACAGCCGTGCCCCTGCAAACACACATAAACGGCTTAAATCGATATGAACTGTGTCGTAGTCATAGTGGCCTGCCACATAGCCAGGCAGCATGCCTGAGTAGGGGGTATGCATGTCTGTGCAAATGAGTGTTAGACGCACTCCGGGAATAGGGTTCATTCCGAAGCTTTTCAGTACTCCTACGTGGCTGTGACCGCCGCCGATGAGAACGATGTCTCGCAAAATTGGCTGGCCTGAAGAATCTGATGATTGCATGTATAAACTAAGTCGATATCGTCGGATAACGGTCGCAAGGATCTGCGGTTGCGTTAGCATTATTCTAGTGGTCGCAGGAATCGATATTTGCTTACCCACGAAGAAGTCACTTTACTTTTGAAAGTTTGCGTCGATGTTGCCAATTTCTGCTCTGCTTTTTATTGCTATAGTGGTTTGTTTCAGCCTTTGGCGAAAAAACGTCCGCGCGCAGCGAGAAGCCCACATAAGAAGTTTCTTCTTGCCAAAAGGGCTCTATGAAAAGCTGCAAATTAAGCATCCGCAACTGACCTTAAAGGATTGCGAATTGGTTGGGCGGGGGCTTAGACAGTATTTTCTCGCCTACTTGAAAGGTCGCAAAAAATACGTCTCAATGCCCTCACTGGTGGTCGATGATCTCTGGCACGAATTCATTTTGTATACGAAAAGCTATGAAATGTTTTGCTTAAAAGCCTTTGGCGAATTTATGCATCACACACCTGCCGCAAGCCTTAGTGCCGTCAAGCAGAGTAATAGGGGTTTGCGGCGATGTTGGGTTTATACGTGCAAAGAAGAGCTGATCGACCCGATTAAGCCGACTCGGTTACCGCTATTGTTTGCGCTCGATGCGAAGTTGGCCATCGTAGGTGGGTTTGTGTATGCCCCAGACTGCTCTGGATTTAAGCGTGATCTTAGTAAAGAAAACAACTCTGCCGGGGTGCATTGTGGTGGCGATTTCTCAAGTTCAAGTTTTGATGGCGGCACTGATGGTTTCGATGGATTGGGCAGCGATGGCTCTTCGTCAGACGGTGGAGGCGATGGCGGCGGCGGCTGTGGCGGCGGTGGCGACTAGAAGTTTGAGCGTGTTGTGAAATTGTTCACTTCTTTGTTGAATATTTTTTTTGTGATTGACAGAGCCCAAGCTCAATGGTTATGAAAATTACCTAAGGTTTCGATTAAGCGTGGATTTTGTTCGAGTATTGCGATGCGGTATTGGCAATTCTTACGATTTTAGAGGGGCTAATACAGCGTTAGAACTGCATAAGGAACGCTGGTAAATCCGAAGCTTTTTATTTTCATAATGTGGAAATTTCATTTGCACATTGAGAAATACTCTTTGGGTTAAGCACTTTTTTCCCTAAAAATCGCTTATTTATCAGCCAGTTGACGCGCGGGTGTCGCATACCGTTGTTGGGTAATCATTGCACAAGAACTAGGTTCCCTTAAACTGAAAGTGGTTGTTCATTAACACTTTATAGGGGTTTATCGAAATGTCTGGTGCGATTTTTTCAAGAAGAAGTTTTACTACTTTAACAAAGCTCACGACCGCAATTGGTGTGTCTCTTGCTGCGTTTGCACATAATGCATCAGCGCAAACTTGGGCACCATCGAAGCCAGTCGAATTTGTCGTACCTGCTGGCACTGGTGGTGGTGCCGATCAAATGGCGCGTTTTTTACAGGGTGTAATCACTAAAAATAAACTGATGGCCCAACCACTGGTGGTTGTCAATAAAAGCGGTGGTGCCGGCGCAGAAGGCTTTCTCGACATGAAAAGCGCCAGACCTGACGGCCATAAGATCATCATCACGCTGTCGAATCTGTTCACTACGCCGATGGCTACCGGTGTACCGTTTAATTGGAAAGACATTACCCCGGTGGCCATGCTTGCGTTGGACGAATTCGTGCTTTGGGTAAACGCTGAGAACCCGGCAAAGACATTGGCAGACTATATGAAGGATATAAAAACTGCAGAAGCTGGCAAATTCAAAATGGGCGGCACAGGATCAAAGCAGGAGGATCAAATCATTACCGTAGCGCTGGAAAAAGCGTTGGGGAAAAAGATGGTTTACATCCCATATAAAGGTGGTGGTGACGTCGCAGTACAGTTAGTCGGTAAGCATGTAGACAGCACCGTAAATAACCCGATTGAAGCCGTATCGCATTGGAAAGCGGGCACCCTAAGAGCCTTGTGCGTGTTCGACGCAAACCCTATGCCTTACGACAAAAAAATCACTGCAACACAATCTTGGAAAGATATTCCAACTTGTAAATCACAAGGCTTAAATGTCGAATACCTGATGTTGCGCGGTATTTTTATGGCACCGGGTGTAAAGCCTGAACAGATTGCTTACTTCCAAAATGTACTGAAGAAAGTGCGCGAAACTCCCGAATGGAAAGAGTTTATGGAAACAGGTGCGTTCAAGGATAGTTATATGACTGGCGAGCCATTTAAAGATTGGCTGCGAAAAGCCGAGGTCGAGCATGTCAGGCTGATGGCTGAAGCTGGTTTTTTAGCGAAGTGAGCCTATTGTGATTGATAACGACGAAGGCAGTGGCACTTCTAGCAGCGGGCATTTACAGCAGCGGTGGGCCGAACTTATTGCTGCTTTATTCTTTGCGCTCATTGGTGCGATTGTGGTTTTTGACAGTTTCAGAACCGGTTTTAAATGGGCAAGTGATGGGCCGGAACCCGGGTACTTCCCCTTCTATATAGGAGCCACATTAATCGCCTGCTCGGCATGGGTTGTCTTTCAAACTATCAAAGGATGGTCAAAAGATGGTGGCAGCAAAGCCTTTGCACAAGCGAACGAGTTCCGCTTGGTGCTCCGCATGTTTATACCAATTTGCTTGTTTGCAGCGGGCGTATTTGCCTTAGGAATTTATGCTGCCGCGATTATTTACATTACGGCTTTTATGATGTGGGAAGGAAAATTTTCTTGGGGTAAATCGTTGGCTGTTGGTTTCGGAGTGCCTCTATTTCTTTTCATACTATTCGAAGTATGGTTCATGGTGCCCTTGCCCAAAGGCCCGATTGAAGCGATGTTGGGGTACTAGGCTATGGATGAGTTAAATAATTTAATGCACGGCTTTGCCGTGGCAATGTCGCTGCAAAACTTCATGTTCATGTTGGTGGGTATCTTGCTCGGTGTACTCATCGGTGTTTTGCCTGGTTTAGGCGGCGCTAACGGTGTAGCGATTCTGTTGCCCCTAACCTTCTCTATGTCCCCAACTTCAGCCATTATTATGTTGTCGTGCATTTACTGGGGCGCGTTATTTGGTGGTGCCATCACTGCGGTACTTTTCAATATTCCGGGAGAGCCTTGGTCGGTTGCAACCACCTTTGATGGTCACCCGATGGCGCAAAGCGGAAAAGCGGCCCAAGCTCTTACTGCGGCTTTTACTTCGTCATTCGTAGGTGCTTTCTTTGCCGTTTTAATGGTGACGTTTTTAGCACCTGTGGTGGCGAAGTTTGCATTGAAATTTGGCCCGCCGGAGTTTTTTGCCGTGCAGCTACTAACCTTTTGTAGCTTTATCGGAATGAGTAAAGAGCCGCCCGTAAAGACGATGCTCGCTATGATGCTTGGGTTTGCACTTGCAGCCGTCGGCCTAGATAGTGTGACCGGCACTTTGCGAATGACTTTTGGCTTTGAGAGTTTACTAAAAGGCTTTGATTTTCTTATCGCAGTGATTGGTCTTTTTGGTATTGGCGAGATTTTGCTGAGTATGGAAGAAGGCCTCTCATTCAAAGGGCAAAAAGGAAAAATAACTTTCAAAGATGTGCTTGCAACTTGGGCCGAATTGCCAAAGTATTGGGCGACCTCTTTGAGATCATGCTTGGTTGGGTGTTGGATGGGCATTACCCCTGGGGGAGCGACTCCTGCGTCCTTCATGAGCTATGGTCTTGCGCAGCGCTTCTCGAAGAACAAGGCGAATTTTGGTAAAGGCGAGATTGAAGGTGTCGTAGCTCCAGAGACTGCAGCTCATGCTGCTGGCACAAGTGCTTTGTTACCAATGCTCACGCTAGGCATTCCCGGTTCGCCAACCGCAGCGGTACTGCTAGGAGGCCTCTTAATATGGGGGTTGCAGCCTGGGCCAATGTTGTTTACGGAGCAAAAGGATTTCGTCTGGGGCCTAATCGCTTCGATGTATCTAGGTAACTTGGTTGGGCTGATTGTTGTGCTTACAACTGTGCCTTGGTGGGCCGCAATACTGCGTGTGCCATTTTCAATTATTGGCCCAGTCATCGTGGTGATTTGTGCGGTAGGTGCTTATACGGTTCACAATAAGCTATCCGATATTGCTTTGATGCTGGTTTTTGGCATACTTGGCTATGCGTTCAAGAAGCTGAAGTACCCGTTAGCGCCGCTTGTCTTGGCGTTAGTTCTAGGCGATATGGCCGAATCGAGTTTCCGCCAATCGATGCTGTTGTCGGGTGGTTCTGTCGGAATTTT
This sequence comes from Betaproteobacteria bacterium, assembly GCA_043789035.1. Taxonomy (GTDB): domain Bacteria; phylum Pseudomonadota; class Gammaproteobacteria; order Burkholderiales; family Burkholderiaceae_E; genus JAYWIG01. The sequence continues at coordinate 7,550 of JAYWIG010000051.1, read as the reverse complement.
CTGGCACAACAGTTTAAGTGGGACTATTGCCACTTTGGCAATCTTGATGTTGATATGGCCGCTTGTGACTAAAGCATTCGGGGCCATCACTCGAAAGTCAAACTAAAGCCGCAATCCTTTGCTGCCTGCTTGCTCAATACTTTGGGCAAGTAGGCGGGTTAGGGCATAAACCGTATTGAGAGTCGGAGTTTGAACGCCAGCAATAACACCAAGCTCAACTACACTTCCAAGGAGTGCTTCAAGTTCAGGTGCTTTGCCTTGCTCGATATCTTGCAACATGCTGGTCTTGTGTGCTCCAACAGCTTGAGCACCCGCAATGCGCTTTTCTATCGGTATTTTAAATTGCACGCCGACACGCTCGCCAACGAGTTGCGCCTCTTTCATCATCTGTTCTGCCACCGCGCGACTCAACGGAAACTTGCAGATGTCTTCTAATGTTGCATGGGTAAGCGCCGATACCGGGTTAAAGGTGAGGTTACCCCAAAGCTTTACCCACAACTCGCTGCGAATATCGCTGGATACCGGTGTTTTAAAACCAGCTGCAATCATCGCCTGTGCAAGTTGAGTGACACGTTCGCTTTTCTCACCAGAAGGCTCACCCAAAGTGAAGCGATTGCCTTCGATCAATTTCACGACGCCCGGAGCAACCAATTCGGCTGCTGGGTAAACGACTGACCCAATAACCCGTTCTGGGCCGATAGCATTCCAGACCTTGCTTTCCGGGTCGACTGAGTTCAACTGCGTACCTTGAAACTCGCCTATCAAATTATAGAAATACCACCAAGGTACACCGTTTTGCATTGTTACTACGGCACTGTTTGGCCCACATAGCCTTTGAATGTCGTTTGCTACCGGTGCAACTTGATGCGACTTCATAGTTAGAAAAACATAATCATGTGGCGTAGCTTCTTCAATACTCGAAGCCTTCACATTTTTTGCATGAATCTCTGAACCATCTTCCAAAAGAAGTTTCATTCCATTGGCTTTAATCGCTTTGAGGTTTTCGCCCCTTGCGATGAAAGTAACGTCCACACCGCTTTGTGCCAACTTAACGCCGAGGTAACCCCCGATGGCGCCCGCGCCTACGATTGCAATATTCATGAATTCAGTTTAGATAGTTAATGTGTTGGTGAGGGTGCCAACACCGTCGATTGATATTTGTACTTCCGCATCCGCCTGCCAAGGCCCTGCGCCTAAAGAGGTGCCGCAACTAATAACATCGCCTGGCCATAAAGTGACATCTCTGGAAAGCAGGCTCACCAGCTGCAGCTGTGAAAAAAACATATCAGAAACAGGATAGTTTTGGCGCTCTCGACCGTTGACGATTGCCTTAACATGTAGCGAAGCAACATCAACTTCAGTTTCGATGTAGGGACCAAAGGGGGCGAAACCATCGAAGCCTTTGGCGCGGGTCCATTGTTCGAACGATGTGTCTGCACGTAGTATTTCTAAAGCAGTGACATCATTCACGCAGGTGTAGCCGAACACATGGCTGGCAGCGTCTTCGATACTAATATTTTTACCAGCCTTGCCAATGACTATACCGAGTTCTGCCTCGTACAAAACTCTGCCGCCATAGCTCTTAGGTTTTTCCACCATTTTCTTGTGCGCCGAAAACGTATTGCTTGGTTTCACAAAGTAAAGTGGCTCTACTGGGGTGGGCCAGCCATTCTTGGCAGCAGCAGCCGCAAAGTTATTCCACAGCGCCAGCATTTTGCTAGGCGCACAGGGTGGCAATATCTCTAGATCCTGAAGATCTAAAAGCGTTTCCGTTGAAACAGGAGCCGCAAACATGTTGCCAGTAAAGACGCGTACTTTATAGGCGTCAGTTTCACCTTCAATGCGCCCGAAGGCGGAAGCGTTGTTATGCACAAAGCGTAGCCATTTCATCGCTGAATCTCCAAAAAAATAAACGGCTAATTAAGAAGCAAGGCCAAGCTTTTGCGCCATTCCAATTCGTTGCAACTTACCCGTCGCGCCCTTTGGAATTTCATCCATAAACAAAATTTTACTGGGCACCTTGAAGGCGGCAAGGCGTTTCGTTGTGAAATCGCGAAGTTCTTTTTCCGTGGCTGTTGTACCTTCACGTAGAACTACCGCAGCGCCAACTTCTTCGCCAAGCTTATCGTGAGGAATTCCAAAACAAACCACTTGGCCTACTGAGGGATGATCCATCAATACTTCATCTACTTCACGCGGGCTAATTTTCTCTCCACCGCGATTAATGATTTCTTTGAGGCGACCTGTCAATGCAATATAACCTTCGGCATCCATCATGCCTTGGTCACCGGTGCGAAACCAGCCATTGGTGAACGCTTCGGTGTTGGCTTTGGGATTGTTTTCATAACCCGCCGTTACGTTGTCGCCGCGAATGACGATCTCGCCAGTATCTCCGACTGCTAGCAGTTTACCGTCATCGCTCATGATGGCGACTTCTGGACCGGCGGCTAAGCCGACCATGCCTGGTTTACGTTTGCCGGGTGGCAAAGGGTTGCAAGCCATTTGATGCGCCGCTTCAGTCATGCCGTAGGCTTCAATCACGGGTGCTTTAAAGGTGGTTTCTAATTCCGCCAATACCTGTGGCGGTAGTGACGAAGATGATGAACGAATAAACCGCAGCGGCACATTCGCGATGGTTTCAGCATTCGACGCTGCACGAGACAAGATCGCTTGATGCATTGTTGGCACAGCGGTGTACCAAGTCGGCTTCACTTCAGCCATGAAAGCAAAAAACTTTAAAGCGTTAAAGCCCGGTGTGCAATACACTTGACCACCTTTTGACAGGGGAGCCAGAATGCCGGCAATCAAACCATGAATGTGAAACAGTGGCATGACATTCAAGCCACGATCTGCTTTGGTGAAATGAGTGGTTGCCGCAATGTTTTTCGCTGACGCGCAAACATTGCGCTGCGATAGAGGAACAATTTTCGGGCGTGATGTAGTGCCTGAGGTATGCAATACCAGCGCTACATCGTTTGCTTGAGCTGGGCCTGTTAGCGCTGGGCTGGCTTTAGGCATTGACTGTGTGTCTAAAGTGAAATAGCCCGCGCCTTTGGCTGGAAGTGGGTTCAATACAATGATCGCAACACCTAATTTTTTCGCCGCCTCGATAGCTGGGCTGGTTGAGCCAGCTTCAACGATCATCGCTTTCGAGCTTAAGTCTTGCAGATAAAACTCAAACTCCTCGCCACGATAGGCTGGATTGAGCGGTGCCGATGTGCAGCAAGCCGCTACGGTGACAAAACTCGTGGCCATTTCAGGGCTATTTGGTAGCACGATGGCAACCCTGTCGTTTCTTCCAATTCCGACGCTATTCAGGCTACTTGCGACTTCAGAAGCGAGTTGGCGTAAGTGGCCGTAGGTCAGCGGGCTAGCGCCTGCGCCAGTGAGTGCAATTGAGGAATCGTCAGCACCGTTGGCGCTAGAGAAAAGTTCGGTAAGAAGTTGCATAAGTGTTTAGAGTAAAGATTGGAAAAAAGTAATCCCAAATTATGCCTTTTTTACCCAATTAACCATGAAAACACCTGTCGCTGCAATTGCACCGCCCATAGGCAGGCTAAAAGATAGGTTTTCGCCTGGCAAAGCACAACCAAAGAAAACGCCAAATACTGGGACTAAGTTGTTAAAGCCCCTGTTTTGGCAGCACCAAGTTGCTGCAATGCTTGGGCACACCACACAAATGCCACTGCAGTGCCGATTACACCGAGAAAAAATAAGCCAGCCCATAAAATGCAAAGCGATGCACAGCGATGCACAGCGCAACAAACGCCATGATGAATCGCAATGCACCAGATGTTGTTGGCTATCAATGAGCAGAGGCAATGCGCCCGGCAATAAACGTACCGCCCCAAATGGCTGGAACGCTGAGAGTTTTTAGGTAAAGAACGAGGTTTGGGCTTTTCATGCGCACCAGCCTACTGGGTAAAAAATAAACACCCCTATAATTTGGGCACTATGAGCAAAATTCTTCTTTCCCTTCCTGTTGGTGAGCGTGTTGGCATCGCTTTTTCTGGTGGCCTTGACACTTCGGCGGCGCTCGCTTGGATGAAGCACAAAGGCGCAGTTCCTTATGCTTACACCGCTAACTTGGCCCAACCTGACGAATCCGACTATAACGATATTCCGAAAAAAGCCTTGCAGTATGGCGCTGCTGGTGCCCGATTAATCGATTGCCGCGAGGCCTTGGTTCATGAAGGGTTGATCGCTTTGCAATGCGGAGCCTTCCATATCACTACTGCTGGTCGCACTTATTTCAACAGTACGCCACTCGGGCGCGCAGTGACCGGTACGATGTTGGTTAAGGCGATGCAGGAAGATGACGTCAATATTTGGGGTGATGGCTCAACCTATAAGGGTAACGATATTGAGCGTTTTTATCGCTACGGTTTGATGGCGAATCCAGGCTTGCGCATTTACAAACCTTGGCTAGATCAAGACTTTGTGCGTGAGTTGGGAGGGCGCAAAGAAATGAGCGAGTGGTTAAACGCCAACGGCTTTAGCTACAAGATGAGCACTGAAAAAGCTTACTCGACTGATTCCAATATCTGGGGCGCAACCCATGAAGCAAAAGACCTTGAGTTTCTAAGCAAGGGTTTGCGTATTGTTCAGCCGATTATGTCGGTCAAGCACTGGGATCAATCGGTAGAAATTAAGCCTGAAGAAGTGTCTATTCGTTTTGAAGAAGGTTTCCCGGTTGCGCTAAATGGCAAGACATTTGCTAGCCCAGTTGATTTGGTAATGGAAGCCAATCGTATTGGTGGGCGGCATGGATTAGGCATTTCTGATCAAATCGAAAATCGAATCATTGAAGCGAAGAGCCGAGGTGTTTATGAAGGCCCTGGCATGGCATTACTATTCATTGCATACGAGCGCTTGGTTTCAGGCATTCACAACGAAGGAACGATTGATAACTATCGCACTTTGGGCCGTAAGCTTGGCCGCTTATTGTACGAAGGTCGCTGGTTCGACCCGCAAAGTTTGATGCTGCGCGACACCTTGCAAAAGTGGGTAGGTCGTGCGGTAACCGGTGAGGTTAGTATTGAGCTGCGTCGTGGTGATGACTACACGGTTCTTGATACGGTGAGTGCCAACCTAACTTATCACCCTGAGCGCTTGTCGATGGAAAAAGTCGAGAGCGAAGCTTTCTCGCCGCTCGATCGTATCGGGCAATTGCAAATGCGTAACCTAGATATTCTCGATTCTCGCGATAAACTTGGCGTGTATGCGCGCAGCGGGGTGTTAACTGCGGGTAGTGGTGCTGCGAAGTTACTCGAACAGTAAGCTATTTCGTTAGCTTTGCTTTCAAAGCGATGAGTGCTTGCTCAGCGTTCGGTGAACCGATGAGGCTTTGCTGAATACTCGCTGGGCTTAGGTGGCTTGTGCCATAGTTGTCTTGTAGATATTGGGCAAGGGTTTCATTTCCCGGAAAAAACCTTAAAAACAGTGCCTTGGCTTGCTCAGGCCCTGCACTACTCAGCTCAATTTGTTTGTCGATGCGCCCGGGGCGAATCAGCGCAGGATCTAGCTTCTCTCTGTGGTTGGTGGTCAGGACGACTAAGCGGCCTTCTTGCGCGGCCACGCCGTCGATTGCGTTGAGTAAACCGCTAAAGCTCACTTCAATTTTGCTTTCAACCTTGTTGCGCTGCGTGAAGAACGCGTCAATATCTTCGACCAAAATGATGGAGCGCGAAGGTGTTTTTTGCAATAACTCCGCAATATTTTGGTCAGTAAGTTTGTTGTTAGTAAGCGAGAGCAGGCAAAGATCGAGATTCAAATGCCCAGCGAGTGCAAATGCCAAACTAGTTTTACCTGTCCCGGGTGGGCCGTAAAACAAATAGCCCCGTCTCCAAGGTACGCCGAGTTTTGAGTACCAATCACGTGATTCGAAGAACTTTGCCACATCGTTGAGCAAATCATTTCGAATATCGCCAGTGAGAACAACGCTATCAATCGGGCGGCGCGGCTTTGCATCGGCACGTTGCCAGTTTTCTGCCCATCGATCAACTGTCCATAGCACTGTTTGATGGGCGAGGGCCCCGTAGGCAGCTTCTAGCATTTGTTGCAATAAGTCTTCGATAGTTTTTCGGCGCGCGAACAGTGCGCTGATGCGTAAGGTTTCTATCACTTGGAGATTCATCTGAATTTCACGCTCTATCCACATCAGCACGCCTTTATGCCAAAAGATGTGCATTCCTGGAGCCGGGCTGTAGAGTAACCTTGGCAGTTGCCGTGGCGCAGTGGATGATTCGCTTAAAGCTGCGCTTTTAGCAGCCATACTCACGCCATCTTTTTCGTCGTTATTCGATTGGATGACCGTGAAAAAGCGACTTTGCTTTCCTGCAGGCGCCCGATCTAGCCAAGTGATCGCGGCATTAAAAAGATCGTTTCTTGAATCAATGACCGCTGTAACAATGAGCGCACGCTTTAACTGGCTCCAGAGCATAAAGGGCAGCTTTCGAAGCGCCGCGGCTACCGCCGCAATTAAGCCCAGAATTAACCCTCCGCTAACTACCTGGTTTTCGAGTTGGGTCTTTACAGCGAGTAAAAGAGTGTCGATCATTCGTGTATTTTGCCTTGCATCGCTTTATGCGCTTGCCAAGTGTCTACAATGCCTTAAAAGAAATCAAAGGGAGGATGTTTGGCGAACTACACGGCAGGGGGTAATACGGAGATTTCGGCAGCTAATGCCATGGCAATACCAATATTTTGGCAACCGCCGATCGGCGACGCAGCTAAGCGAGGCTTGTGCACTGATTGCGGTGTTTCGCGAGCTACCGGTAAGCATATCGACCCTCATGAATGCGGATCGGTATGCCAGTTCATTGCGCCAAATTACTCTGCACTTGAGCAATCGGTTCAGGGAAGAGGTAGAGACAACGATAGGGCTGACGAGCTTTTCTTTGGCCCCTATCAAGCGATGCATCAAGCTCGCTTGAAAGTTGCTTCTGAAGGCGCGCAATGGACGGGTATCACGACGCGACTTGCAGAACGTTTGCTTGAAACTAATCGGGTTGATGCGGTACTGACAATGGCCCCTGACCCGAATGATTCTTGGCGGCCTGTTCCAGTGCTGGTAAGTAAAGCGGAAGAGCTTGCCCGTTGCCGAGGAATGCGTATGGGTTATGCCCCGTTGCTTTCTCTGTTAGAACCTGCAATTGATGCTGGCTTTCGACGGCTTGCAGTGATAGGCATACCGTGCCAGATCGCAGCCCTACGTGGTTTAGAAAAAGGCTTGAAAGAGCAGGGCAAACTCGATGAGTTGTTTGTGATTGGAACCCCCTGTTCAGACAACACAACGACTGAAAATTTCCATGAATTTTTAGGTTTGATCGGTAACGATATCCACCGAAAACCTGAAGAAATTAACTACTTGGAGTTTAAGGCTAACTACCATGTGGAGTTACGCTTTACCGATGGCAAGCGAAAAGAAATTCCATTTTTGAAGTTACCGCTTTCTAAGCTGCGACCAGATTTTTTCCCCCTCACTTGTAAAACCTGTGTTGATTACACCAATGTGCTGTCCGATATCACCGTGGGTTATATGGCAGGCA
>JAYWIG010000050.1:0-4706 GCA_043789035.1 Betaproteobacteria bacterium | reverse complement strand
CCATTTTCACCTAGCAATGCATGTACTTCGCCCCAGCTGGCTGAAAAGCTGGCATCTGTCAGGGCAGCAAAGCCATCGAAGCTTTTGTGGATGCCAGCCAGCTGGAGCGCGTGGGTCACTTCTGTGTCACCACGCCTTTAACAAACCAGTCCATTTTCCATAAGTCGGCGTCAGAGAGTTTGGTACCGGCAGCAATACGTTCCTTGCCATCTCGATCAACCATAGGCCCAGTGTAAACGTGTTTTCCCTTCATAACAGCATCGCGTTCAGCATTGATCATTGAGACCTTCTCTTTCGGCACTGCTGGGCCAAAACCGGCGATATCGGTGCCGCCATCTGCCATGGTTATGAAGGCACCAAACGGTGCAGGCTTCCAATTGCCCGCAATAATCTTCTTCACTTCAGGGGCGAGGAATTTATCCCACACCCATACTGACGAGCAGAGAGTCGCTTTAGGCGCAAATTGGCGTAAGTCTCTATGGTGACCAGTACCCAGAACTCCGCGCTCTTGGGCGACGATTTGTGGCGTAGGGCTATCAACGTGCTGACCAATGACATCGGCACCTTGATCAATGAGCGCTGAGGCCGCAGCACGCTCTTTAATAGGATCGTTCCAAGAGCCAGTATAGATAACGTTGACTGTCGCGTTCGGGTTCATCTTCTGCGCACCGAGTAAGAACGCGTTGATCGTCCAATTCACGACGCCAAATGGGTTCGCTGCCACAAACCCTAGCTTGCCGGTTTTTGATGCTGCACCCGCTGCCATGCCGCACAAATATTGACTCTCATAGGTACGGCCGTAAAAGGACTCAAGGTTCTTTCCGTTCGTGGTACCAGACCCGTTTAAGAAAGCCACTTCAGGATATTTGGCCGCCAAATCTTTGAAAGTATCGGAATATCCAAACGCGGTGCCGATAATGATGTTGGCTCCACGCTGAATAAACTTCTCTACTGCTGGTGTAATGGCGGACGCGTTTTCTGGAACGTTTTCTACGAACTGAATTTTTTCACCGGTGGCCTTTTCGACTTTGATGCGAGCTTCATCGAAGGCTTGCGTCCAACCGCCATCGTTCTTTGGGCCAAAGTAAATCATCGCGATTTTGGGTTTGCCTTTGAGGGTGAAGCCATCGGCTGCAACTGCAGCAGACATAATTGAGTACGAGGCCGCTAGAGAGAATGCACTGATGGCAAAAAATCGACGCAACATAGTAAAACCTTTCATTGTCACAACATAAAATTAATCCGAAAGACATTGCCTTCCGGGTCGAGCAAAACCGCTTGGTACCAGTTGTAATAGGTGAGATACGGGGCCTTTACTAGAGTGGCCCCAGCTTGCACTGCCATTGGCACCATTAGATCGACATCCTTTTGAGAGTCGACATCGATGTTGAGTAGAAACTTGATTCCTTTTGTGTCGGAGAACTCGCTCAGTTTTAAAAGTTCATAAGCATCGAGAGCGTTGAACCCGAGGCATGATTTACCGGTATCTAGCCCTCGAAATATTGGTGACCGAATTGCCTCGATTTCTTTGAAGGCAAATACTTGCTGATAAAAGCCACTGAGGGCAACAATGTCGCGGGAGAAAATATTGACGTATGAAAGTTGAGCCATTGGTCACCATTGGTTTAAGTATTCACTGAGGCATCGGCCTTGGTGCCACCAAAGGTGGTTTGCTTCACAAATTTAGAAGTGAGATGGTCACCCGACGATATGACCGAATACTTGGGCTTGCCATCCTTATCGAGGCAGCTAGGCAAACACTCAACCATGGTGTCGTAATTTGGTTGATGAAAGAAAACCAGAGACTGCCTGCGATTACTGCTCGCAATATGAACTGGTGGATTACTGACCCGATGTAAGGTAGAAACCCATTGATCATTAGTCCACTGCATCAAAAGGTCGGCGATGTTCACCACTAATCCGCCTTCGACTAAAGGAACATTTAGCCACTCGCCATCTTTGCTATGAACTTGAAGGCCCTCGTCGTCCGGTAAAACAATCGTCAGGCTACCGTAATCACTGTGCGCACCTGCACGCAACTGGCCTGGGAGTGGCGGTTCGAGTTGGGGTGGGTAGCTGAGTACCCTAAACATACTAATATGTTTATCAATCTTGTCATCGAAATAGTGCTCCGGTAAATGCAACGCGAGTGCAAAGATTCTCATGAGCGATTGCGATAGAGCTGTCATCGCTGCGAAGTAAGCTTCGTAGGCATCTCGAAAGCCGGGGATCTCTGGCCAAACATTAGGTTCGAAATGAGCGCCTGCTTGTGGGCCTCGATGATAGTCATCATTAGGCACACCGGAAGGGCCAATCGAGAAGGACTCTTTCAAATCGCCTGGCGCTACTTCTTCAAGGCTGTAGGACAAGCCTTCCTCTCCAACTGCGCTATAGCCTCGCACGGCGTCGGGTCGAGGGCGGCCTACTTTTCGTTTGTCTGCGAGATTGAGATCAAAGAATTTTCTAGAAGTCGCAGACACGTTTTCGATAAGGCTTTGATCAACACGATGATTAGTGATAACTAAAAAGCCAATGCTTTGGCAAGCTTCGCCAACCGCCTTGGCGACAGCATTCTTCCCAAGGTCGCCACCTTCGAAATAGGGATCGAGATCGATAATTGGAATTGCCATCGACGCCATAAGTTCACTCAACTTAGAATTAGGTTAGCTGTGAAGCGGTGCTAGAACAATGCAACGCAAACTCCATGCCAAGTTGAAGTGCCCCATTTTAGGGTTGGTAGCAGCGCAAGCAGCGCACGATCCAAATAGGCAGTTAGTGATTCGACATAACTGTGTTGCACCATCGTCGCACAGAGCAAAAAAATTAGAATGCACCAAGAGTGCGCGGGCGATTAAACCGAAGCTATTGTGCTCTCTGACGTGCTATTGATAAAGGCTTCTGAAAATGCTGAAGCAATCAACGGTAGCTGGCGGCTGCGTAAATTCGCAAGCACTAGTCGGCCGGATGGAAAACCCCTATCTACAATATGGCGCGCGACAACTTCACTGGAATCGGTAACAGCACCGATAGCGATTTGAAAAGTAAGTGCTTGATCGTACTGTAAACAGCCTCTCAAAAATTCGAAACTGTTACTTTCTATCATGGGTTTAAGTTTGATCGAGCTGCGTAACAGAAATCGATCAAGTAATTGACGCCCTCCCAAATCAAGGTCAGGTAGAACAATTGGAAAGTCGATGCAATCGCGTAATCTTAGTCCCACCTGTTTTTTTGCCAGAGGGTGTGTTTTATGCATAAGGCACATCAATCGCTGTTCTAATTCGCAGATACGGGTGATGTCAGGTTCATCAGAAAGATTGAACACAAGCGCTAGATCCGTTTCGAAGTTACGCAACATCTTTAGTGCCTGTAAATGATCACCCACGGTCACCTTGAAAGCCACCAAGGGGTGTGATTCGCGAAAGCGACAGATAAAGCGCGGGAGAAATGACGGGGCCAGCGCTTGGCTTGACACAATCCGCACTGTTCCACGTCGCAGGCCTTTGAGTTCTTCGATCTGAGAGCGGACTTGATCAAGGTCGGAGCTTCTATCTCGAATGTACTTGATAAACAGTTCACCTGCTGTGGTCAATCTCATACCTCTTGGCATTCGCTCAAAGATCGGAGTTCCTAGCTCTTCTTCAATATCTTGAATGCGTCGATTTACGGCGGAAGCCGCGACGTGTAATTGTTCTGCGGCCTGACGAATAGAGCCAACTCGTGCGACCGCATCGACATAGCTTAAAAGTCTGAGATGATTCATTGCAAGCCTTTCAATCGTTGCCGTATTGGCAACGCATAGTACGTAATTTGATGATCCAAGGCAACAATTATTGGCACGCGATTTGCAAAGCTAGTCGGTATGCCTAAGCCTAAAGAACCAAGCAATCGCAAATCGCACCAAAGCGTTTCCCTATCATCGAGGTTCGGGCCGGTTGCGCACAATTCATGGGCATTGGATGGAAGTCGCCTTAGCTTGGTGCGCTCGACCAAGGCATCGAAAAAGTTCTCCATTCAAGCGACCTCGCAAACGCTTGAGGTTGATGTTAGTCGCAGCGCGCTTATCGTGATTGATATGCAGAATGATTTTTGCCACCCACAAGGCTGGTTTGGTCAGCGGGGCTCAAACACTAAGCTTACCCGTAAGCCAATTGCCATTCTCAATCGTCTTTTACCTGTTTGGCGTTCTACAGGTTCGCCTGTTATCTGGCTGAATTGGGGAGTGCGAGCTGATCGACTTAATCTGAGCCCAACAATTCAGTTCAAGGGTAAGCGCTCCGCCGAAGGCGTTGGCTATGCAGAGCGTTCAGCGCTAGATAAAGGCCCTAGTTTAGTCGCAGGGGAATGGGGAGCAAAGGTCATTGAGGAGCTAAGCATTGCTTCGACCGACATTACCGTTTTTAAACACCGGCTCAGTGGCTTTTGGGACAATGAGCTCGACAGTATTTTGCGCCTGCAAGGAATTACGACGCTATTTTTTGCAGGCGTGAATACGGACCGCTGTGTTTTCTCAACACTCCAAGATGCCGGCTTTAACGGCTACGACTGCATTTTGCTTAAAGATGCGTGTAGCACCACCTCACCGGCCTATGTCACTAAAGCAATTTTGTTTTTGGTCGAGCAGTTGCACGGCTTTGTTGCCACCGCCGATGACTTAATAATCCAGTTACTTTCGAAACCACGCCGAGTAGACAAGCGGCCCAATTAAC